>NZ_JASDDD010000035.1:0-36502 GCF_030407555.1 Curtobacterium sp. APC 4022 | reverse complement strand
CGGGACGGACAGGAGGCCCGGCGCACGTCCCCCACGACGCCCCCGTCTGCGCACGGCACCGCCGAGTGCGCGAGACGCCGCCGGCTCCTGCGGCGTCTCAGCGAGACGGCGGCGTCTCGGCGCGACCGCGGCGTCTCGGCGCGACCGCGTCGCGCCGGGAACGAGAGCGGGGCCGTGCGGCGCGCATGCGCAGCCTGCACGGCCCCACCGGTCGCGGGTGCTGCCCCCACAGCGGCACCCGCGGTGTCGACGCCCTACTTGGTGGCGTCGACGTCCTTGGCGAGCGTCCCGAGGTAGAGCTCGATGACCTTGGGGTCGTCGGCCAGCTCCTTCCCGGTGCCCGAGTACGCGTTCCGCCCCTGGTCGAGGACGTAGCCGCGGTCGCAGATCTGCAGGCAGCGGCGGGCGTTCTGCTCGACCATGATCACGGAGACGCCGGCCTTGTTGATGCGGCGGGTGCGGATGAACGTCTCGTCCTGACGCACCGGCGACAGTCCGGCGCTCGGCTCGTCGAGCAGCAACACCTTCGGGTCCATCATCAGCGCACGGGCCATCGCGACCGACTGCCGCTCACCACCGGAGAGCGAGCCGGCACGCTGGCCCTTGCGCTGTCCGAGGACGGGGAACAGGTCGTAGATGACCTCGAGCCGCTCGCTGAACTTCTTCGGCCGCAGGTACAGCCCCATCTGCAGGTTCTCCTCGATGGAGAGCGAGGGGAACACGTTGTTCGTCTGCGGCACGAAGCCGACGCCGGCCTGCACGAGCTTGTTCGCCTTGAGGTTCGTGATGTCCTCACCCTGCAGCGTCACGGCGCCCTCGCGGACGTTCACCAGCCCGAACAGCGCCTTGAGGAGCGTCGACTTGCCGGCACCGTTCGGGCCGATGATGCCGATGAGCTCGCCCGGGTAGCAGACCAGGTCGCAGCCGTTGAGGATGTTCACGCCCGGCAGGTACCCGGCGACCACGTTGTCGGCTCGCATCACCGGCTCGCGGTCCTGCACGGCGGTCGCGCCGCCGGGCGCGGCACGCGGGGTCGGGCTGCCGGGCGTCGGGCTGCCGGGGGTGGCGGCCACCGCCGCCGGCTCCGGACTGGAGGCCCGGTCCGCGCCGGTGCCGTTCGTCGCGTCCGTCATCGGGTCGCCTTCCCTTCGTCGGCGGTGTCCGCCGCGTCCTCTTCTGCGACCTCGTCGGCGAGTTCCTCGTAGGTCTCCTCGTTGAGGAGCGAGTCGTCACCCAGGTCGGTGTCGTGGTGCGCGCCCAGGTAGGCGTCGATGACGGCCTGGTCGTCCATCACCGTGGCGGCCGGGCCCTCGGCGACGACCTTGCCCTCGGCCATCACGACCACCCAGTCCGAGATGTGCCGGACCATGTGCATGTCGTGCTCGACGAACAGCACGGTCATGCCGTCGTCGCGGAGGGACTGGATGTGCCCGAGCAGCGACTGGGTCAGCGCCGGGTTCACGCCGGCCATCGGCTCGTCGAGCATGATCATCGTCGGGTCGGACATCAGTGCGCGGGCCATCTCGAGGAGCTTCCGCTGCCCGCCGGACAGCGATCCGGCGTAGTCGTCCTTCTTCTCGAGCAGCTTGAAGCGGTCGAGCAGGTCCTCGGCCTTCGCCGTGATCTCCTGCTCGCGCTTCTTCCACACCGGGCTGATCAGCGCGGCGAAGAAGTTCTCCCCCGGCTGGTCCTTCGCGCCGAGCAGCATGTTCTGCATCACGGTCAGGCGGGACAGCGCCTTGGTCAGCTGGAAGGTGCGGACCATGCCGGCCCGGGCGACCTTCGCCGCCCCGGTGTTGCCGAGCGTCTTCCCGTTGAACTGCCACCGCGCGTCCTTGCCGCTCGACGGCTTGTCGAAGCCGGTGAGCAGGTTGAAGAACGTGGTCTTGCCGGCACCGTTCGGACCGATGAGGGCCGTGATGGCGCCGCGCTGCACCTCGAGGTGGCCGACGTCGACGGCGGTCATGCCGCCGAAGCGCCGGGTGATGTTGTCGACCGTCAGGATCGCGTCGGGCTTCGGGGAGCCCGGAGCGTGCTGCACCGCGGTGAGGGCGGTGGGGACGCCGGGGGTGGTGGTCGGTTCAGACACTGAACGTCAGCTCCTTCTTGTTCCCGAGGAGTCCCTGCGGGCGGAAGACGATGAGGAGCATGAGCGCGACGCCGACGAGCACGTAGGAGAACTGCTCGGCCTGCTGGGCGTTCATGATCGAGTTCGGGATGAAGTCACCCGCGATGGTGCGGATGAACAGCCGGAGGACGAAGAACAGGATCGACCCGAGCACCGGGCCGAACACGGTCGCGGCACCACCGAGGATGAGCGCCGTCCAGATGAAGAACGTCATCGAGCGGCCCATGGCGTCCGGCTGCACCGAACTCGGCAGGACGTAGATGATGCCGCCCAGAGCACCGAGCGCGCCACCGAAGACGAGCGCCTGCATCTTGTACGAGTAGACGTTCTTGCCGAGGGAGCGGACGGCGTCCTCGTCCTCGCGGATCGCCTTCACGACTCGGCCCCAGGGGCTGCGCATGAGCAGGAAGAGCACGAGGGTGAACAGGGCGACGAGGCCCCAGCCGACGATGCGGATCCACCAGCCGTTGACGCCGTTGTTCGAGTAGCTGAACCAGAGGATCGTCGTGGTGCCGTCGGGCAGGAAGCTCAGGGCGTTGAACGGGTCGCGGTAGCTGGAGCCGGTGATGCCGTTCGAGCCACCGGTGGTGTCCGTCAGCAGACTCGAGCGGCCGACCATGCGGATGATCTCGGCGCCGGAGATCGTGACGATCGCCAGGTAGTCCCCCCGCAACCGCAGGGTCGGGATGCCGAGGATCACCGCGAACACGATCGAGATGGCCAGGGCCACGAGCACGGCCATGCCGAAGGGCAGCCCGTTCGTGATCGAGATCGCGAAGCCGTAGGCGCCGAGCAGCAGGAACGCCGCCTGGCCCATGTTGACCAGGCCGGTGAGGCCGAAGTGGACGTTGAGGCCGATCGCGGCGAGGGCGAACGCCGCGGTCGTCGGGGCGAGTGCTTCCTGCGTCAGGGAGCTGAGGAGTTGGAGGATGTAGTCCATGCGGGTGCTCCCTTAACCGATCCGCTCGGCACGGCCGAAGATGCCCTGCGGACGGAACAGCAGGATGAGGATGAGGATGACGAGTGCGGTGGCGTACTTGAAGTCGCCGGGCAGCACCAGGTTCGTCAGCTCCACGACGATGCCGATGATCATCGAGCCGACGAGGGCGCCGTAGGCCGTCCCGAGACCACCGAGGGTGACCGAGGCGAACATCAGGAGCAGGAGCTGCAGACCGGTCTGCCAGTTCACGCCGTTGAGCACGAGGCCGAGCATCACACCGGAGAGCCCGGCGAGACCCGCGGCGAGCGTCCACACGAAGCGGATCACGCGGTCGACGTCGATGCCCGAGGCCGCAGCGAGCGCCGGGTTGTCGGACACGGCTCGGGTGGCGCGGCCGAAGCGGGTCTTCGCCAGGAAGAGCCCGGTGCCGATGAGGACCACGAGCGCGATGCCCATCGCGACGTAGGACTGCACCGTGAGCGTGATGCCGGCGAAGGTCACCGTCTCCGGGTTGCCCTGCTGGATGCGGACGGTCGCGGCGCCGAAGAAGTACTGGAAGGCGTACTGGGCGGCGATCGAGAGGCCGATCGTCACGATCATCAGCTGGGTGAGGCTGATCCGGCGCTTCCGGAGCGGCTTCCAGATGCCGGCGTCCTGCAGGTACCCGGAGGCGGCGCAGAGGAGCACGGTCACGATCCCGGCGAGCCAGATGTTCCATCCGAGCTGGTTCGCGAAGACGTAGGCCAGGAGCCCGCCGAGGGTGACCTGCTCGCCGTGCGAGAAGCTCGACAGACCGGTCGTGCCGTAGATCAGCGAGAGGCCGATCGAGGCGAGGGCGATGAGCAGGCCCAGGCGGATGCCGGAGGCGAACTGCTGCCAGAACCGGGCGGCCGTGACGCTCGTGGCGGCGGTGGAGGTCGTCGCACCCTCCTGGTCGGAGAGCTGGAAGATCGTGCCGGCGTTGGCGTTGACGTTGCCCTGGACCGTGCGGGCGGCGTCCTTCGCGTCGGTCAGGTACTGCCCCTTCGGCAGCGAGTCCTGGTCGACCTTGACCGTGTAGGCGCCGGCGGCGGGGATGCTGACGGACCAGCGTCCGTCGGCGTTCGTGGTCGAGGAGCCGGTGAACGAGCCGGGTCCGGTGACCGCGACGGCGACGCCCTCGGTGGGCTTCCGGTCGGAGTCGAGGATGGTGCCCTGGATGCAGCCGTTCGAGGTGCTGACGACGCAGGGCCCGGTGCTCGCGGGTGCGCTGCTGGAGGTCGGGCTGCTGGTCGCTGCACCGGCGACGGGAGCGAGAGCCCAGTCGACCGCGAAGGTGGCGAGGAAGGCGAGGAAGAGCACGGCGGCGAGGACCAGGCGACGGCGGCCTGGTGCCCCGCGGCGGAATCGGTGCGCGAGCACTGACCCCGGCGGAGTGATGGAACCCACGGATGAGCCTCTCGTTCGGATAGTCGAGGACCATAGGGATTTTTTGTGTCCCCCGTGTTTCCGGCACGTTCCCTGCACAAATCGTGCCGGAACCGTGATGTTGCACAGGCGCGTCGATTTGCATTCCGGAGACGAGCCTCCCGTCTGGCCGGTACAGCGACTTCCGGAGGGGTCGGAGCCCCGGAATGGCGCGCGCAGCCCGCGCGTTACCATGTCCTATCCGGAGCCCACCGCAGCGTTCCCGGTGTCTCGACCACTTCACACGCACGCCCACGAAGGGGACCCATGGACCAGCCGGATCCGTTCGGATTCATCGGACTCACGTACGACGACGTCATGCTCCTGCCGGGGCACACCGACGTCATCCCGAGCGAGGCGTCCACCGCGTCCCGGCTCACCAAGCGGATCTCGGTCAACGTGCCGCTGCTCTCCGCGGCGATGGACACCGTCACCGAGTCCCGCATGGCCATCGCCATGGCGCGGCAGGGCGGCATCGGGATCCTGCACCGCAACCTCTCGATCGCGGACCAGGCGGCGTACGTCGACAAGGTCAAGCGCTCCGAGTCGGGCATGATCACCAACCCGGTGACCACCACACCGGACGCCACCGTGGCCGAGGTCGACGCGCTCTGTGGGCAGTTCCGCGTCTCCGGCCTGCCGGTCGTCGAGTCCGACGGCACGCTCGTCGGCATCATCACGAACCGGGACATGCGGTTCGTCGCCCCGTTCGAGATGGCCACGACGCTCGTCCGTGACGTCATGACGAAGGCGCCGCTGATCACCGCTCCGGAGGGCATCGACCCCGAAGAGGCGATCGCGATCTTCGCCCAGCACAAGATCGAGAAGCTGCCGCTGGTCGACCCGGCGGGCAAGCTCCGCGGGCTCATCACCGTCAAGGACTTCGACAAGAGCGAGAAGTACCCGGACGCCACGAAGGACGACGAGGGCCGCCTGCGTGTCGGCGCGGCGATCGGGTTCTTCGGCGACGCCTGGCAGCGCGCCGAGGCACTGCGTGACGCCGGGGTCGACGTGCTCGTGGTCGACACCGCGAACGGCGAGAGCGAAGGCGTGCTCGACATGGTCCGTCGCCTCAAGGCCGACCGGTCCTTCGACGCGATCGACGTCATCGGCGGCAACGTCGCGACCCGCTCCGGTGCGCAGGCGCTCATCGACGCCGGTGTGGACGCCGTCAAGGTCGGTGTCGGTCCGGGCTCCATCTGCACCACCCGCGTCGTCGCCGGTGTCGGCGTGCCGCAGGTGACCGCCGTGTACGAGGCGTCGCTCGCCGCGCGGGAGGCCGGCGTCCCGATCATCGCCGACGGTGGCCTGCAGTACTCGGGCGACATCGCCAAGGCCCTGGTCGCCGGTGCGGACACCGTCATGCTCGGCTCGCTGCTGGCCGGCTCCGACGAGTCCCCGGGCGAGCTCGTGTTCGTCGGTGGCAAGCAGTTCAAGGCGTACCGCGGGATGGGCTCCCTCGGCGCGCTGCAGACCCGCGGCAAGAAGACCTCGTACTCGAAGGACCGCTACTTCCAGGCGGACGTGCCCTCCGACGAGAAGCTCATCCCCGAGGGCATCGAGGGCCAGGTCCCCTACCGCGGTTCGGTCGGCAACGTCGTGTACCAGCTCGTCGGCGGGCTGCGGCAGTCGATGTTCTACGTCGGCGGTCGGACGATCCCGGAGCTCAAGGCGCGGGGCAAGTTCGTCCGCATCACCGCGGCCGGGCTGAAGGAGTCGCACCCGCACGACATCCAGATGGTCGTCGAGGCGCCGAACTACCGCGGCTAGCCTTTCCGCAAAACGCAACGTGGGCGGTGCTCCGCAGCGGTATTCCGCTGCGAGGTGCCGCCCACGTTGCGTTCCGCGGGTCCACTCTCCACAGATCTCGCCGACGGGCGTCGCGCCGTCCGGTCCGCTCGCACTGTAGGGGGATGGACGAACAACCACGATTCCTGCTGCTCCGCTCCGACGACCGGCAGTCGCAACACCGCATCCGCCGGGGCGAACTCGTCCGCGTCACGCACGGTGTCGCCGTCGACGCCGCCGAGTGGGAGCGCATGTCCGTCCGGGAACGCCAGCGGCTCGTGCTGGAGGCTGTGGTCACCACCGTGGGCGAGTGGCGTGTGCTGTCCCACCGCTCCGCCGGCCTGCTCTGGGGTCTGCCGGACGTCGACCGGCCGGACCCACGGGTGCACGTGACCGATGCCCTGATCGGCACGACGCACTCCGGCCGCCGGGTCGTGCGGCACGCCGCTCCCCTCGAGTCCGCTGCCGTGTCGACCGTCGACGGACGCCGGGTCACCTCGCTCCTGCGCACCGTGGTCGACCTGGCGCGCAGCACGTCGTACGAGAACGCAGTCGCGGTGCTCGACCACGTCCTACACGCGGGCTTGCTCGACGTCGACACCCTGCGACGCGCCCTCGCGGACTGGCCCACGCCTCGGGGCATCACACGGGCACGTCGAGCACTGCGGTTCGCCGACCCGCGCGCCGAGTCCCCGGGTGAGTCGGTCAGTCGTGTCCGACTCGATGAGGACGGCTTCGCTCCGCCGGTACTGCAGCAGTCCTTCGGGCGGTTCCGAGCGGACTTCTGGTGGCCGCGGTACGGCGTCGTCGGGGAGTTCGACGGGATGGCGAAGTACGACGAGCCCGGGACCGTCCGGGACGAGAAGGCCCGGCAGTCGGCGCTGCTCCTCCGGCAGGACGTCCGGACGGTCGTCCGCTGGGGTTGGGCGGAGGTCCGCACCCCGGGTCGGTTGCAGGCGTTGCTGCGGGGGGCGGGCCTCCCGACCGGCCCGTGAGCGCGGCGGGCTGGCCGGCTCGCAAAACGCAACCCCGGCGACGACGCGCAGCGGAATACCGGTGCGAGAAGGCGCCAAGGTTGCGTTTTCCGAGGTGGAAACCGTCCGGACGGACTCCTGATCAGGGGTTCCGGTGAGGCCGTTCAGAAGTGTCACGGGTCTGTAACGAAACACCCAGGTGTGCACTTCCGTCACACGGGCGAAACACATCGACCCTAGTTTTCTCCACATCCCACGCGGAGACGCCGCGCTCGACCCGATGCGGTGGGGCCTCCGCGCAGAGAAAGGGTTCCACGGATGATCAGAACCACCCGCGCCACCACGGCGCTGGCACTGGCGGGAGCTGCAGCGGTGCTCCTCGCCGCCTGTTCCACCTCGAGCAACGCCGGTGGCGGCTCCTCCGAGTCGGCCTCGGCCGGCGGTGCCAAGAAGGACCCGGCCGCGAGCTGCCAGGCCCCCTCGTCGCCCGGCACCGACCCCCTGAAGATCGGCACGATCCTGCCGCTGACCGGGTCGCTCGCCTACCTGAACCCGCCCGCCGAGTCCGGCGTCGGCCTGGCGGTCGAGGACATCAACTCCGCTGGTGGCGTGCTCGACAAGGACGTCACGATCGACCCCGCCACCGACTCCGGCGACAGCAACGACATGACCGTGTCGAGCTCGGCCGCGACGAAGCTCGTCAACGCCAAGGTCCCGGTCGTCATCGGCGCCGAGTCCTCGTCCGTCACGCTCAACGTGATCGACCAGCTCACGAGCAACTGCATGGTGCAGATCTCGCCGGCCAACACGGCGACCGACCTGTCCGGCTACTCGTCGCACTACTACCGCACCGCTCCGCCGGACTCCGTGCAGGGCTCGGCGCTCGGCCAGCTCATCACGGGTGACGGCAACGCCAAGGTCGCGTTCCTGGTCTTCAACGACACCTACGGCACCGGTCTCCGCAACTCCGTGCAGGAGGCCGTCGAGGCCGCCGGCGGCCAGGTCGTCTACGGCGCGAAGGGCAAGGGCCAGGAGTTCCCGCCCGGACAGACCACGTTCTCGTCCGAGGTGACCGCAGCACTCGCCACGAAGCCCGACGCGATCGTCGTCCTGGCCTTCGACGAGACGAAGTCGATCATCCCCGAGCTCGTCTCGCAGGGGAACAAGGCGAAGATCTACATGTCCGACGGCAACACCGCGGACTACTCCAAGGACTTCGACAAGGGCACCCTCGACGGCGCCCAGGGCACCATCCCCGGTGCCAGCCCGAAGGACGAGCTGAAGCAGCGTCTGGTCGCGTTCTACAAGAAGTCCTCCGGCAAGGACCTGGCGGACTTCTCGTACGCGGCTGAGTCCTACGACGCCACGACCCTCGCCGCCCTCGCCGCGGTGAAGGGCAAGGGCACCGACTCCGGCACCATCCAGGCCAACATGGCTGCGGTGTCCGGCGCCGACGGTGGCACCGAGTGCTCGACGTTCAAGGACTGCAAGGCCCTGCTGGACAGTGGGAAGGACATCCACTACACCGGCCCGTCCGGCATCGGCCCGTTCGACAAGAAGAACGACCCGTCGAGCGCCTACATCGGCATCTACAAGTTCGACAAGGACAACAAGCCGGTCTACCAGAGCGCCATCCAGGGCTCGGTCTCGAAGTAACCGCACCAGCACGACGACGGCCCCCGGCAGCAGCAGCTGCCGGGGGCCGTTCGCGTGCACCCGGCACCGGCCGGGCAGGCGACGGACGGGAGGCCCGCCCCGCCCCCGTCAGCTCAGGCCGGCTCCGGCACGGGGACGCGCCGGGCACTCCGTCGCGCAGCGGTGAACGAGTCGACCGTGAGCAGCACCAGCGCGAACCACACCACGCCGAAGCCGATCCACCGTGAGGGCGACATCGCCTCGTGCTGCACGAGTACCCCGACGAGCAGCTGCATCACGGGGGCGAGGTACTGCGTCAACCCGAGCGTCGACAGGCTGACCCGACGGGCCGAGGACGCGAACAGCAGCAGCGGCACCGCGGTCGCCGGCCCCGTCAGCACCGTGATGAGGACGTGCACGCCGCCTTCGCTCGCGAACGTCAACCCGCCCGCGAGCCCGGTCACCCCGAGCACCACGAGCGCCCCGACGGCGATCGGCAGCAGCCACACGGTCTCGATCGTCAACCCGCTCAGGGCGTCGACGGTGCCGCCGACGCGCTTCTTCACCAGGCCGTAGAGCCCGAACGAGAACGCGAGCGCCAGGGAGATCCACGGCATCCGCCCGTAGCCGACCGCGATGACGACGACCGCGACGACGCTGATGCCGACCGCTATCCACTGCAGCGGACGCAGGCGTTCGCGGAGCACCACGATGCCCAGGGCGATGGTGACGAGCGGGTTGATGAAGTACCCGAGCGCCGCTTCGACGGTGTGGCCGGTGGTCGTCGCGGCGACGTACACGGTCCAGTTCACCAGGATGAGTCCGGCGGCGATGCCCATGATCCCCATCACCCGGGGCTGCACGAGCAGGGCACGGGTCCGCAGCCAGGAGCGGGTGGCGAGGATCGCGACGGCGCAGAACACCAGGCCGAAGACGATCCGCCACGACACGATCTCGAACGCGCCGGCGGGGGCCATCGCGGCGAAGAGCAGGGGCATCAGGCCCCAGAGTCCGTAGGCGACGAGCGCCTGTACGACGCCGACGGATGCCTCGCTGCGCGCCGGGCGCGTGGGACTCGGTTCACTCACGGAACCATCCTAGGAAGGCGAGGCGACGTCGGGTGCTGGTGGCGGGCCTCCCGGCCGACGACGAACGCCCCGCCGGCCAGGCCGACGGGGCGTTCGTGGAGCAGGTGTCAGTGCTCGATGACCGCGAGGACGTCGCGGGCGGAGAGGACCAGCAGGTCCTCGCCCGAGTACTTGACCTCGGTGCCGCCGTACTTCGAGTAGATGACCTTGTCGCCGACGGCGACGTCGAGCGGCACGCGGTTGCCGTTGTCGTCGATGCGACCCGGGCCCACGGCGACGACCTCGCCCTCCTGGGGCTTCTCCTTCGCGGTGTCCGGGATGACCAGACCGGACGCGGTGGTCTGCTCCGCCTCCACCTGACGGATGACGATGCGATCTTCGAGCGGCTTGATGCTGACGGCCACGGTGACCTCTTCTTTCTCGGTACGTGTTCGGTACTGACGAAAACCGGGTTGGCACTTCCCTCGGGAGAGTGCCAACCCCAACTGTAGGACGTCACTGGCACTCGGTCAATCCGAGTGCCAGTGCGCCACGGCCGTGTCCGCCGCCTGGGAGGATCGGGGCATGGACGCCGCCGAACTCACCCAGCTGCTGACCCCGGCCGGGATGGACCTGCTCGACCGTACGCCCTCGGTCTCCGATGGTGGCGAGATCGTCCGGGTGGTCTCCCGGTTGCGGGCCGAGGGCCACGACCCCGCCCTGGTGGCGGCGGTCCTGACCCAGGCGAAACTGCGGCAGAAGGCCCGCGGCAAGTTCGGCGACTTCGCGGCGCGGATGCTCTTCACCGAGGCGGGCCTCGAACAGGCCACCCGGCTGCAGGTCGCCGCCCAGCACGCCGGGCGCTTCGCCGCCGCGGGACTGCAGCGGGTCGCCGACCTCGGCTGCGGGATCGGCGGGGACGCGCTCGCGATGGCGGCGCTCGACCTCGACGTCACGGCGGTCGACCGCGACGAGGTGACGGCGGCCGTCGCGACGCACAACCTGGCGCCGTGGCCGAACGCCCGGGTCGCCCTCGGGGACGCCGCCGCGTTCGACCTGTCCACCGTCGACGGGGTGTGGATGGACCCGGCCCGGCGGACCAGCGGGCACTCCGACACCCGACGCCTGGCCGACCCGGACGACTGGTCACCCTCGCTCGACACCGTGTTCGCGGCGGCCACGACCACCCCGACCGGCGTGAAGCTCGGCCCGGGCATCGACCGCGACCTGATCCCCGACACGGCCGAGGCGCAGTGGACCTCCGTCGACCGCGAGGTCGTCGAACTCGCCCTGTGGTTCGGCCCCCTCGCCCGGCCCGGTATCCGCCGGGCCGCGACCGTCGTCGGAGCGCACGGCATCGCCGAGCTGACCGGCCCAGCCGACGCCGAGGACGTCGAGGTCGGGCCGCTCGGGGACTACCTCTACGAGCCCGACGGCGCCGTGATCCGCGCGCGGCTGATCGGGGACCTCGCCCGCTCGATCGAGGGCCGGATGCTCTCCGAGGGCATCGCGTACGTCACCTCGGACCAGGCCGTCGTCACCCCGTTCGCGCAGGGGTTCCGCGTGCTCGACACGATGCCGCTCGACGTCAAGCGCCTGGCCGCGCGGCTGGCTGCGGACGACATCGGGACCGTGGAGATCAAGAAGCGCGGGGTCGACGTCGACCCCGCCGAGTTCCGCAAGCGGTTGCGTCTGCGGGGCCGTGGTCGCGTGACGCTCGTGCTCACCCGACTGGAGGGACGACACACCGCCGTCCTGTGCGAGCGGCTCACCGACGTGGCCGGCTGAGCCGCGCACCGGACGGTGTCCCGCGCTGGTCGCGCTGGGCGGTGTCGCGCGCCGGGCGCTGTCCCGCGGCGCGTTCGTCGCGCGTCGCGGCGGGATCGGTCCGGGTCAGCCGATGAGCGCCCCGACACCACCGCCGGAGCTGTCCCACTCAGACCCGACCGAGCCGGGCGAGGCGGCGATGATCGCGATGAGCGCGATGACGAGCAGGATGAAGAGGCCGGTCAACACCCATCCGCCGATGATGCCGGCGAGCGCCAGACCCCGCCCCTGCTCGCCCGTCTGCTTGATGCGACCGAGGGCGACGTGGCCCATGATCGCGCCGGCCGGGCTGGTGAGGATCAGGAGCGGGCCGAGGACGATGCCGCCGAAGGCGAAGACGATCGACAGGATCGCGAGCGTGCTGGTCGGCCGCGGGGCGTACGGGTTGTGGGTGCTGGCCCGGTAGGGATCACCGGCGCCGTACTGCGGCGCCGCGTACGGGTTCTGCTTCGCGTACGGGTCGTGCGCGCCGTACGGGTTCTGCTGAGCGGCACCGTACTGGCCGTACTGCTGCGCCTGGCCGGCCTGCTGCGGCTGGCCGTACTGCCCCGGCTGCTGCGCCTGGCCGTACTGCCCCGGCTGCTGCCATCCCTGGCTCTGCTGCCCGTACGGGTCCTGCCGCGCCTGTCCGGACGTCTCGTCCGGCTTCGATCGGTCGTTCAGATCGGACACGTCGCACCCTCCTGGCAGCCACTCGACCGCCGTCCCCGATCTTCCCACAGCCGTGCCTGAGCGGTTCAGGAGACGAGGTCAGACCTGGACGGTCGTCACCGGCAGGGTGGAGTCCGCGGCGATGCCGAGGTCGCTCGGCGCGTGCCCCTCGGCGACGAGCCGCGCCCCGACGGCCGCGATCATGGCCCCGTTGTCCGTGCACAGGTCGAACGGCGGGATCCGCAGGGCCACGCCGGCGGCGGCGCAGCGTTCCTCGGCGACCTGCCGCAGTCGGGCGTTCGCGACGACGCCACCGCCCAGGAGCAGCCGGTCGACACCGGTGTCCCGGCAGGCGTTCAGTGCCTTGGTGAGCAGCACGTCGACGACGGCCTCCCGGAAGCTCGCGGCGACGTCGGCGACCGGGACCTCCCGGCCCTCGTCGCGGCACCGCTCGACCCAGCGGGCGACGGCTGTCTTGAGCCCGGAGAACGAGAAGTCGTAGCGGTGCGCCGCCATGTCCTTCGGCAGCGTCAGCCCGCGGGGGAACCGGATCGCGGTGGGGTCGCCGTCGGCTGCGGCCCGGTCGATCTGGGGGCCGCCGGGGTACGGCAGGCCGAGGAGTCGGGCGACCTTGTCGAACGCCTCGCCCGCGGCGTCGTCGATGGTCTCGCCGAGCAGCTCGACGTCCCCGACCAGGTCCCGCACGAGGAGCAGCGACGTGTGACCACCCGAGACGAGCAGCGCCACGGTCGGCAGGTCGATCTCGGAGCCGTCCGGTCGCAGCACGTCCGCCCCGACGTGGCCGACCAGGTGGTTGACGCCGTACAGCGGCTTGCCGGTGGCCACGGCGAGCGCCTTCGCCGCACCGACCCCGACCATCAGGGCGCCGGCGAGCCCGGGGCCAGCAGTGACCGCCACGGCGTCGAGTTCGTCGAGCGTGACGCCGGCCTGCGCGAGTGCCTGCTGCAGGGTCGGGGTCATCGCCTCGAGGTGCGCACGGGCGGCGACCTCGGGGACGACACCGCCGTAGCGGGCGTGCTCGTCCATGCTCGACGCGATGACGTTGGCGAGCAGGGTGGTGCCGCGGACGATGCCGACGCCGGTCTCGTCGCAGCTCGTCTCGATGCCGAGCACCAGGGGTTCAGTCGCGCTCATCGAGGGCCTCCTGTCCGATCGGGCCGGGACCGGAGCCCGGACCCGTGGGTACCGCGGGCGCCGCGGGCTCGAGTGCGGCACGCATCACCCACGCGTCGACCCCGTCGGGCTGGTAGTACCGGGGCCGGGTGGCGATGTGGGTGAACCCGAAGCCGGCGTACATCGTCTGCGCGACCGGGTTGTCGGCGCGGACCTCGAGGAAGACCTCGTGCACGCCGCGACGCCGGGCCTCGTCGAGGAGCTCGGTGAAGAGCAGCCGACCGAGGCCCCGCCCACGCTGGTCTGCGGCGACGGCGATGGTCTGCACGTCGGCGACCGGGTTGCCCGGCAGCGACGACAGTCCCGCGTACCCGACGACCGTGGGCGCAGCGTCGTCACCGGCGGTCTCGATGACGACGTAGTACCCGTGGGGGGAGTGCAGTTCCTCCGACATCTGCGACGACGACCAGGCGTCGGTGGGGAACGAGACGCGCTCGAGCCACATGACGTCGTCGAGGTCCGCCGGGTGCGCCCGACGCACGCGCAGGCCGTCCGGCAGGGCGAGCGTCACCGGGCGACCCGCTTCGGAGCGCCGGGGACGGTGACGTCGGGCTCCCGCAGGTACACCGGCGTGTCCGCGGCCAGGGGTGTGCCGGAGGCGAGCCGGTCGGCGGCGAGCACCCCGAGCCTCCCGGCCGGGATGGTGACGGCGGTGTGCCGGCGCCAGTCGACGAGGTCCGGACGGGAGGCACGCAGCACGTCGTCCAGGTCCGCCGGCCTGGCGAGACCCGGGCCGGCGACGCGGACGCCGTCGGCGTCGTAGGCGCTCCACGCGATCTCGCGACGGCGGGCGTCGGTGAGGACGACGAGGGGGCCGTGCTGACCGGCGGCCACGGCGTCGTGGCTGACGAGCGGGAGGAACGGGACTTCCCGGGCAGCGGCGAACGTGCGGGCGGCGGCGATGCCGACGCGGAGCCCGGTGAACGGACCGGGGCCCATGCCGGCGACCACTGCCGTGACGTCGGCGGGCGTGATGCCGGCGGCGCGCAGGGCCTCGTCGAGGAACGGTCCGATCACCTCGGCGTGACGACGGGTGTCCTCGGTCTCGCGTTCGGCCAGGACCCGACGGGTCGACGGGTCGACGACGGCGACCGAGGTCCCGGCGGAGGTGTCGATCGCGAGCAGCACCCGTCCATCGTAGGCGCGGACGCGAGCGGGCCGGCCTGGTTCGCGCCCAGCGACAGCGCTCGGGCCGCCGGCCACGAGGACTGTCGCTCAGCGCGAACCTCAGTCCGCGCACCGCTCACGACCCACCGCTCACAACCGCGGGTCGACCGCCTCCGACTCCATCGCCAGCACCCCGAACACGGCCTGGTGCACGCGCCACAGCGGCTCCCCCTCGACGAAGCGCTCGAGCGACTCCAGCCCGAGGGCGTACTCGCGGAGCGCCATCGACCGCTTGTGCCCGAGGTCCCGGTCCTTCAGGCGCGCCAGGTTGCCCGGCTCGGTGTACTCCGGCCCGTAGATGATCCGCAGGTACTCCCGTCCGCGGACCTTCACTCCCGGCTGCACGAGCCCCTTCGGCCCGCGGGTCAGGTTCGACTCGGGCTTCACGACGGCACCCTCGCCCCCGGCGCCGGCGCCGGTGAGGTCCTGCCACCACTCGGCCCCGGCCGCACGGCTCGTCTCGTCCCGCACGTCCACGAGCAGCGACCGGGTCGCCCGCACCACGTCGGGCGCGGCGGCGGCCAGGCGGTCGGCGACCGCCATGTGCCAGCCGTGCGTCCGGTCCGCGAACGTCCGTCCCCGGGCGGCCAGGACCTGGAACGGCGCGAACCGCACGTCGTCGAGGCCGGTCGCGGGGTCGGCGTACCGGCGGTAGGACGCGGTGTAGGCGGTGGCGTCGGCTGCGCGCTGCTCGGTCCGGGCCAGCAGGTCGGTGACGTCGATGCCGCGGTCACGTGCTGCGGCGAGCGCGGCCAGGGCGTCCGGGAACGCCCCGCCGGCAGCGGCTCCGACCTCGGCGTACCAGTCGCGGATCATGCCCTCGGCCTTGACCGCCCACGGCAGCACCTCGCCGTCGAGCAGCAGCCAGTCGGTTTCCAGTTCGTCCCAGAGGCCGGCTGCCTCGACCGCTGCGTCGAGCCGCCCGAGGAAGGTCCGGGAGTCGGCGGCGTCGAAGAACGCCCGGCCCGTGCGGGTCGTCACGACGCCGTTCCAGTCCGCCGGTGCCCCGAAGCGGTCCGGGTCGCGTGCGAGCAGCACGGTGCCGCGGGAGCCCATGTGCTTCTCCTCCATCCGCACGTGGTCGACGCCCTGGCCCCGGTAGTACGCGAACGCCTCGTCCGGGTGCTCCAGGTGGTCGGGGTGCGCCGAGGTCGCGACCGGGCTCATCGTCGGCGGCAGGTACGGCAGCCAGCGCGGGTCGACGGCGAACCGGCTCATCACCTCGAGGGCGCCGGCCGCGTTCTCGGCACGGATGCCGATCCGACCGTGGTGACGGGTCTCGACGATCTGCTTGCCGGTGACGTCCTCGATCGGGAGCAGCCCGGGGACGCGTCGCGGTGCGGCGGGGCCGGCCACGGGCCTCCCGGCCGGACTGGAGGCACGCCCCACGTCCGCACCGTCGGCACCCGTCGTCGACGTGCCCGGTCCGCGCAGCGGCTCGAGCGGCTTGGCGGCCGCGTAGTGGACCCGTTCGGCGGGGACCTGGACGACCTCGCGCTCGGGGTAGCGGAGCGCGGAGAGCTTGCCGCCGAACACGCACCCGGTGTCGAGGCACATCGTGCCGTTGATCCACTCGGCGTCGACCGTCGGCGTGTGGCCGTAGAGGACCGTCGCCTTCCCGCGGTAGGCGTCCGCCCACGGCAGGCGGACGGGCAGGCCGTACTCGTCGCTCTCCCCGGTGGTGTCGCCGTAGAGCGCGAAGGACCGCACGCGGCCGGAGGCCCGGCCCTGGTACTGCTCCTTCAGCCCGGCGTGCGCGACCACGAGCCGGCCGTCGTCGAGCACCAGGTGCCCGACGAGCGCGCGGCAGAACTCGCGGACCTCGTCGCGGAAGGTGTCCGGTTCGGCGGCGAGCTGGGCGAGGGTCTCGGCGAGCCCGTGCGAGGTCTGGACCTTGCGACCGTCGAGCGCACGGACGAGCTTGTCCTCGTGGTTGCCGGGGACGGCGAGGGCGTGGCCGTTCCGCACCATGCCCATCACGAGCCGCAGGACCCCCGGGGAGTCCGGGCCGCGGTCGACCAGGTCGCCGAGGAACAGCGCCTGGCGGTCCTCCGGGTGCACGGCGTCGACGGGGCGGCCGAGGTCGTCGCGGACCAGGGTCCAGCCGAGCCGGCCGAGGAGCGTCTCGAGCTCGGAGCGGCAGCCGTGCACGTCCCCGATCACGTCGAAGGGACCGTGCTCGCCGGTGCGGTCGTTGAGCAGGGGCTCGCGGACGATGGTGGCGGCGGCGATCTCGTCCTCGCCGTGCAGCACGTGGACGCGGCGGAACCCCTCCTTGCCCAGGGCCTTGAGCCCGCGGCGGAGCTGCCCCTGCTGGCGTCGGATGACCTCGGGGCCGAAGTCCCGACCGGCGCGGGCGGCGTTCCGGGCGATGCAGACCGACTCGGGGACGTCGAGGACGATCGCGACCGGCAGCACGTCGTGCTCGCGGGCGAGCTGCACGAAGTCGCGACGGGCCTCGGCCTGCACGTTCGTCGCGTCGACGACGGTGAGCAGTCCGGCGCGCAGGCGCTGGGCGGCGACGTGCTTCAGTGCCTCGAACGCGGCGGGGGTCGCGGCCTGGTCGTCCTCGTCGTTCGAGACCAGGCCCCGGAAGAAGTCGCTGGACAGGGTCTCGAAGCGACCGAAGTGCTGCGCGGCGAACGTGGACTTGCCGGAACCACTCGTGCCGACGAGCAGCACCAGGGACATGGTGGGGACGGTCAGGGCGGTCATGCGGCGGTGCCTCCGGTCGTCGGGCTGGTCGTCGTCTGGCTGGTCGTCGTCTGGCTGGTGGTCGTCGCGCTGGTGGTCGTCGCGCTGGTGGTCGTCGGGCGGCGGAACAGTACGAGCTGGGTGGGTGGGCCGACCTCGGGGTCGTCGTCGCCGACGGGTCGGTGCTCGACGGTGTAGCCGTGTCGGTCGCCGACGCCCTGCGCCCACGTGCGGAACTCGTCGCGCGTCCACTCGAACCGGTGGTCCGGGTGCCGGAACCGACCGGCCGCCAGCGAGGCGAAGCGGACGTTGTGCTCGGCGTTCGGGGTGGTCACGACGACGGCGGCGGGCCGGGCGGCCTGGAACACCGAGGCCTCGAGTGCCGGCAGCCGCTCGGGGTCGACGTGCTCGACGACCTCCATCAAGACGACCGCGTCGAGGCCGGCGATCCGGTCGTCGGAGTACGTGACCGAGGACTGCAGCAGCCGCACGCGGGCCCGCTGCTCGTCACTGACGTCGTCGAGGCGCAGGCGCCGCTCGGCCCGTGCGAGTTCGCGGGGTGCGACGTCGGTGCCGATGATCGTCGTGAAGGAACGGTCGGCGAACAGGTGTCGGAGCAGGGCGCCCTCGCCGCAGCCGACGTCGGCGACCGTGTGGGCCTGGACGTCGGCGAGCGCCGTCAGGACGGCCTCGGCGCGGCGGCGGTACAGCGGTGTCTCGGGCGGATCCGTCGCCCCGTCGTCGTCCGCCGGCGCCTCGTCGACGGGCGCGTCCACCGAACCACCGTCCCCGGCCGTGCCGTCGAGCCCGAGCAGTCGTCCGGTCGCGTCGTCGACGAGGGACCGCTGGTGCGCGAGCGACCGGGTCGTGATGAGCTCGCGGAGCGGGTGCTCGGCCAGCCACCCCTCGCCGCGACGGAGGAGCATGCCGACCTCGTCGTCGCCGACCCAGTAGTGCTTGGCGTCGTCGAGCACCGGCAGCAGCACGGTGAGCTGGCGGAGCGCGTCGGCCAGCCGGACCCGGCCACGCAACCGCAGCCCGACGGTGGCGGCGTCGCCCCACTCCGGACGGGTGTCGTCGATCGGCCGGCGGGTCTCTTCGACGTCCCAGCCGAGCGGCGCGAACAGCCGGGTGGCGAGGCCCACCCCGTGCTCGTCGACCTCGCTCGGCACGCTGGTCAGGCCCAGCTCGAGGTCCATCGGCTCGGCGGCGCGCTCCGGCCGCGAGGTGCTGCGTCCGCCCATCGCACTGCGGAACACCTGCCCGATCGCCAACGCGAGCATCGAGGTCGACGCGTACGGACGGTCGTTGACGTAGCGGGACAGCGCCTGCGCGTCGGCGCCGTACCGCTTGCTGCGGGCGAGGGCGATGGCGTCGACCTCGAGCAGCAGGGCGGCGGTGCACTCGTCGGGGGTGTCCGCGGGGTAGAAGACGTGTGCCGTGCCGACGCTGAGGTCGAAGGACTGGGCCCGCCCGGGGTGCTTGTGCAGCAGGTGGGAGAGGTCCGGGGCAGCGTCGCCGCGGGTGGTGATGGTCACGAGCATGCGCGTGGCCTCCGATCGTCGTGGTCCGGCGTCGCTGCCGCCCGGCGGTTCCGAGGCCGGAGAGCGAGCCTAGTACGACGGAACGGCGCACAGGCAACGTCAGCAGACTGGGACGTCGACCGTCCCGCCGGACCCGGCGCCGGTCCCCCGACAGGAGGCCCGTGATGGTCGTGTACGACAGCCGCCCGATCCGACGTGCCCGGCAACTCGTCGGGGACGTCCTGGTGCTGGTCGGCATCGTCCTGGCGGTGGTCGTCGGCCGCGACGTCGCCGGTTCGATCGCCCGGCTCGCCACGATCGGCACCCGGGTGCAGTCCGAGGGGACCGCGTTCCAGCAGCAGCTCTCCGCCACCGCACGTGCACTGTCGCGGATCCCGCTCGCTGGGGACACCGTCAGCAGCCCGCTCCGGAAGGCCAGCGAGCACGCGGGCGCCGTCGCCGCCGCCGGTGCCCAGCAGCACGACACGGCCCTGCACCTCGCGCACCTGGTCGGCGGCGGGCTGACCGTCGTCGTCATCGCCCTGCTGCTGCTGGTGTGGGTCCGGACCCGTGGGCGCTTCGTCCGGGTGGCGAGTGCCACCAGCCGCGTCGACCGGTCGCCGGACGGAGCCGAACTCCTCGCGCTGCGGGCCCTCGTCGGTCGGGACGCCGTCGTCGCCCTCGGCCCCGGTGTGGTGGACCGGTGGCGCGGGCGGGACCCGCAGACGGTCGCGGCGCTGGCGGACCTCGAGCGGCGGAGGTGCGGCCTGCGGACCCGGGCGGGCCGCGACTGACCGGCACCGGTCACCGTTCGTGGCCGGATCGTCACCGCCGGGTCCTGGTCCGCGCCGCTCGCTCGGCGGTACCGTCACCGCATGGACGCCGTGTGGGCCGCAGCATCGTGTGCGCTGGAGAACGTGCCGTGCAACGACGGCGGCGGCGGTGCCCTGGACGCGACCGGCGTGTTCGTCACCGTCGTGGTCGTCGTGGCCGTCATCGTGCTGTTCGGTGTGCTCCTGCTCGGACGCTCCCGCCGCTGACGTCCGCACCCCGCCGGTCCAGGGCGCTCCGGGCGCGCACGACGAGGTCGAGGACGCCTGCCTCGAGTTCGGGTCACGCGACAGGCGTCCTCGCGCTACGACGCCGTCGGGTACGACGTTGGCGCACGACGATGTCCGACCCGGTAGTGGGGGGACGGGCGACCGCGGCCAGGGTCCGCGGTGTAGCGCGGGCGACGCTACGCTTCCCGGTCCCACCGGCCAAGCGTTCCGGATCGGGTTGTCCGATCTCCGCGGAGAGCGGGACGGGAGGCCCACCCGACGTCCGCCACACGGGCCCGGTGATCCGGGCCTCCCGTCCAGGACGACGAGCATCAGCCGACGGTCCGCGGCAGGGTCAGGGTCAGAGCGTGGCGTCCTGCCACCGCGGCCCGGTCCCGGTCACGACGACCCGGCGCGGTTCGTCCGGCACCTCGTCCGGATCGACGTCGTCGTCATCTGCGCCCCCGCCACCGGTCGGCCGGGTGATCTCGACGTCCAGGACACTGTCACCGACCCCGTCGACCATCCCGCGGCCCCACTCGACGACGACGATCGAGCCGTCCCAGTCGAGGTCCAGGTCGTCGAGCTCGACCGGGTCGGACAACCGGTACGCGTCCACGTGGACCAGGTCCGGACCCGCCGTCGTCGGATGTGTCCGGGCGAGCACGAACGTCGGACTGGAGACCTGCCCGCGGGCGCCGAGCGCCGCGCCGAGTCCCCGGGTCATCGTGGTCTTGCCGGCGCCCAGGGGCCCGGTGAGGACGACCAGGTCCCCCGCCCGCAGCACGGCGGCGATGCGGGCTCCGAGCGCGCCCATCTCGTCCGTCGTGGCGACCGTGGTGTCGAGGAGGACGGTCACGACCGCTCGCCCCGCAGGTACTCCCCCACGCGGCCCTCGCCGGAGTGCCCCTCGTACACGCGCGGGACCCGGCTGCCGATCCGGCAGACGATCTCCTCGCCGATGGTGTCGAGCGCCCGGCCCCACTCGAGGACCGTGGCCTCGCCGTCCTCACCGGTGCCGAACAGCGTCACGGTGTCACCGACCCGGACGTCGTCGTCGCCGACGTCGACCAGGAACTGGTCCATCGCGACGCGGCCCGCGATCGGGTACCGGGTGTCGTCGATCGCGACCTCGAGGCGCCCCTGGGCGGCACGGGGGACGCCGTCCGCGTAGCCGACCGGCACGAGCGCCAGGGTCGTCTCGGTGTCGGTGCGGTACGTGTAGTCGTAGGAGACGCCGGTGCCGACCGGGACGCGCTTCGTCTTCGCGACGGAGGCGGCGAGCGTCATCACGGGCGTCAGGCCGAGGTCGGCGGCGGAGACCCCGTCGGCACCGGGGATGCCGAACAGGTTGGCGCCCATCCGGACCATGTCCTTCCGGAACTCCTTGCGCTCCAGGCCGGCGAGCGACGCGGCGACGTGCTCCCACCGGATGTCGAGCCCCAGGTCCTCGGCCTGCTCGACCATGGCGTCGAAGTGCGCCACGGCGGCGGAGTCGTCGGCGTCCGAGGACTCGGCCAGGTGCGTGTACGCGGCGACGACCTCGATCCGGCCGTCGCGCTGGGCGTCGCGCGCCAGTTCGACCAGTGCGGTCCAGTCCTCGGCGGTCGCGCCGTCGCGGTGCAGGCCGCTGTCGACGCCCAGGTGCACGCGCGCCGGACGCTGGTCGACCGCGTCGACGATGCGGCGCAGCTCCGCGACGTTGGAGACACCGAGGTCGACGGCCGAGTCGATGGCGTCGCGGAAGTCGAGCCCCGGGTCGTGCTGCCAGGTGAACAGGTGGACGTCCTCGCCGACGCCGATGGCGCGCAGCCGCAGCGCCGCGGGCACCGTCAGCACACCGATCCACCGGATGCCCGCGTCGACCGCGGTCAGGGCGATGGGTTCGAGGCCGTGCCCGTAGGCGTCGGCCTTCATGATCGCCATCACCTCGACCGGCTGCATCCACGACCGGACCAGTTCGAGGTTGGCGCGGTAGGCGTCCAGGTCGATGACCGCCCGGCGCAGTCCAGCGCTCACGTCGTCCTCCGTTCGACGCTGCGGCCGACCCGGGCGACCACCTCGTAGTTGATGGTGCCGATCGCGTCGGCCCAGTCCTCCACCGCGGGGTCGCCGTTCGCCGGATCGCCCCAGAGCACGACCTCGTCCCCGATCGCGACGTCCGCGTCCCCGATGTCGATGTGCATCGCGTTCATGGCCACCCGCCCGACGACCGGGAACCGCCGGTCCCCGATCCGCACCGAGACGTGGTTGCCGTACGCCCGGTCGAAGCCGTCGGCGTACCCGAGCCCGATCACCGCGAGCCGGGTGTCCTGCTCGGCACGCCAGGTGTACCCGTACGAGACACCGTCACCGGCCGGCACGGCGACCGTCCGCAGCACCGCGGCGGTCACCCGCATCGCGGGCCGCAGGCCGAGGTCGGCCGAGGTCCGGTCCGGGAACGGGCTGAGTCCGTACAGCGCCAGACCCACCCGGGCCAGGTCGCGGCGGGTCTCCGGCAGCGCCAGGCTGCCCGCGCTGGCGGCGAGGTGCACGACGTCGGGGCGGATGCCGACCGCTGCCAAGCCGTCGATCGCCCGCTGCAGTGCGGCGTCCTGGTCGAGGTCGTCCGAGCGCGAGGCGTTCGACAGGTGGGACATCAGTCCCTCGATGCGGGTGCGGTCGCCGTTCCGGGTCAGGGCCGCGGCCGTCGCGAAGAGCTCGGGCCACTCGGACTCGACCGCCCCGTTGCGGCTGAGGCCGGTGTCCACGACCAGGTGCACCTCCGGCACGTCGGCGTCGGCCGCGGTGGAGAGCTGCTCGACGCTGGAGACCGCCGGGGTGATGCCGTACCGGGCCGCACGGCGGAAGTCCTCGTCGGGGGCGTGCAGCCACGCCAGGATCCGGACGCCCTCGTCGATGCCGGCCTCCCGGAGCGCGACCGCCTCGTCGAGGTCCGCGACCCCGAGCCAGTCCGCGCCGGCGTCCACCAGGGCCCGGGCGACCTCGACGGCACCGTGCCCGTACGCGTCGGCCTTCACCACCGCGACGACGCCGGACGGAGCCACCTGTTCCGCGACCGTGGCGTAGTTGGCGATCAACGCCTCCCGGTCGACGGTCACCCCCGTGAACGCGCTCACGCGATCGGTCCTTCCGTTGCGGGCCGGTCCCGGCCCTCGATGACGACGAACGCCGTCGCGATCCCGCCGTCGTGCGACAGCGAGAGGTGCACGTGCCCGACGCCGCGCTCGTCGGCGACCCGCTGCGCGCCCTGGTGCAGGGTGAGCGACGGGTTCCGCTGGTCGTCCGCGACGACCTCGAGTTCCCGCCAGCTCAGGCCGGCGCTCGACCCGAAGGCCTTGATCAGGGCCTCCTTCGCAGCGAACCGGGCGGCGAGCGACGCCACCGGGCGCGGCTCACCGTCCCGCAGCTGCTCGGCGTCGGTGAACAGCCGCGACCGCATCGCGGGGGTCCGTGTCAGGACCCGCTCGAACCGTTCCAGGTCGACCACGTCGACCCCGATGCCGATGATCACGTCCGCTTACTCGACGGTGACCGACTTCGCGAGGTTGCGCGGCTGGTCCACGTCGAGGCCCTTGGCCGCGGCGAGCTCCATGCCGAACATGTGCAGCGGCGCCACGGCGAGCAGCGGCTCGAACAGCGGCGTTGCGAGCGGGATCCGCAGGACCTCGTCGGCGAAGGGCAGCACGGCGGCGTCGCCCTCTTCCGCGATGGCGATCACCCGGGCACCGCGGGCGCGGATCTCCTGGATGTTCGAGACGACCTTCGGGTGCAGCGACCGGGCGTCACGCGGCGACGGGACGATGACGAAGACGATCTGGCCGGGCTCGATGAGCGCGATCGGACCGTGCTTCAGCTCACCGGCGGCGAAGCCCTCGGCGTGGATGTAGGCGAGCTCCTTGAGCTTCAGCGCGCCCTCGAGTGCGATCGGGTACCCGACGTGTCGGCCGAGGAACAGGACACTGCGGGTGTCTGCCATCCACTTGGCCAGCTCGGCGACCCCGGAGGCGTCCTCGATGGTCTGCTGCAGCTTCTCCGGCAGCCCCTCGAGTTCGGCGACCTGCGCGGCGATCTGCTCCGCCGTCATCGTGCCGCGGAGCGTGGCGAGGTGCAGCCCGAGCAGGTAGAGCGCGACGCCCTGCGCCAGGAACGCCTTCGTCGACGCGACCGCGACCTCGGGGCCGGCGTGCGTGTAGATCACGGCGTCGGACTCGCGCGGGATCGTCGCGCCCTGGGTGTTGCAGATCGAGAGGACCTGGGCGCCCTGCTCGCGGGCGTACTTGACCGCCATCAGCGTGTCCATCGTCTCGCCGGACTGGCTGATCGAGACGACGAGCGTCCGCTCGTTCAACACCGGGTCGCGGTAGCGGAACTCGTGGGCGAGCTCGACCTCGACGGGGATGCGGGCCCACTGCTCGATCGCGTACTTGCCGAGCATGCCGGCGTAGGCCGCGGTGCCGCAGGCGATGACGATGACGCGGTCGACCTGCTGCAGGCGCTCGGCGATCGGCTCGAGGTCGGTCAGCGTGACCGCCCCCTCGTGCACGCGGCCGAGGACGGTGTTGCGGACCGCTTCCGGCTCCTCGCTGATCTCCTTCGCCATGAACGAGGACCAGCCGCCCTTGTCGGCGGCCGAGGCGTCCCAGTTCACCTCGAACTCGTTGCGGTCGGCGGGGGTGCCGTCGAAGTGGATGACGTCGACGCCGTCGGGACGGATCGTGGCGATCTCGTCCTGGCCGATCGACAGAGCGCGCTGCGTGTACGCGACGAACGCTGCGACGTCGGAGCCCATGAAGTTCTCGCCGTCGCCGAGACCCACCACGAGCGGCGAGTTGCGACGGGCACCGACGACGACACCGGGCTGGTCGGAGTGCACGACGAGGAGCGTGAAGGCGCCGTCGAGTCGGGCGACCGTGCGCCGCATCGCCTCGGTCAGGTCGTGGGTCTGGCGGAACTCGCGCGCGACCAGGTGCGCGGCGACCTCGGAGTCGGTCTCGCTGTGGAAGACGACGCCCTCGGCGAGCAGTTCGTCCTTCAGCGGGGCGAAGTTCTCGATGATGCCGTTGTGGATCAGCGCGAGCTTGCCGTCGTCCGCCAGGTGCGGGTGTGCGTTCTCGTCGGTCGGGCCGCCGTGCGTCGCCCAGCGGGTGTGGCCGATGCCGGTGCCGCCGTCCGCGATCGGGTTGGTGTCGAGCTCGTCGATGAGCATCTGGAGCTTGCCGGCCTTCTTCGCCGAGGTCAGGTCTCCGGCCGGATCGACGACGGCGATGCCGGCCGAGTCGTAGCCGCGGTACTCGAGGCGACGCAGGCCTCCGAGGAGGACGTCCGTGCTGCTGTTGCTGCCGACGTATCCGACGATTCCACACATGGGATCGATCCTACGGGCAGCGCGGGGAGCACCCTGCGAACCGCACGGCGGGTGGGGATAGCCTCCGGGCATGGGACGCTTCGACGACATCGAGATCACCACCATCAAGGGCGAGACCACCACGTTCGGCAGCTTCGGTGACAAGGCGGTGCTCGTGGTGAACGTCGCCTCGCGCTGCGGCCTCGCCCCGCAGTACGAACAGCTCGAGGAACTGCAGCGCACGTACGGCCCGCGGGGGTTCACCGTGCTCGGCTTCCCGAGCAACCAGTTCCTGCAGGAGCTCGGCTCGTCCGAGGCCATCGAGGAGTACTGCTCCACCACGTGGGGCGTCAGCTTCCCGATGTCCGAGAAGGTCAAGGTGAACGGCCGCTCGGCGCACCCGCTCTACCGCGAGCTCACACAGGCTCCGGACGCCTCGGGCAAGGCCGGACGGGTCATCTGGAACTTCGAGAAGTTCCTGGTCGCCCCGGACGGCACGGTCACGCGCTTCCGCCCGACGGTCAAGCCGGACGCCCCCGAGGTCGTCGCCGCCATCGAGGCGGCGCTCCCCGCCTGATCGGCGGGTGCACCCGCTGACGGACAGGAGGCCCGTCCACCGCAGCCGACGTCGCTGACCGGTGGCGGGCCTCCCGGCTGGGTACGCTCGACCCCATGCCGATCCCGGAGACGACCGTCGCGCACCCCACCCCCTTCGTGGAGATCCCGCGGGACGAGTGGTCGCAGCTCGCGCCGAAGGAACACCTCTCGCTCACCGAGACCGAGATCGTGCAGCTGCGGGGGCTCGGCGACCGGCTCGACCTGACCGAGGTGCAGGACGTGTACCTGCCGCTCTCCCGGCTGCTGACGCTGTACGCGGCCGGCGCGCGGGACCTGCACGCGGAGACCAGCCGCTTCCTCGGCGAACGCGCCCGACGGACGCCGTTCGTGATCGGTGTCGCCGGGTCCGTCGCCGTCGGCAAGAGCACCGTCGCGCGTCTGCTGCGCGAACTGACGAAGCGCTGGCCGGACACCCCGCGGGTCGAACTCGTGACCACCGACGGCTTCCTGTACCCGAACGCGGAACTCGAGCGCCGCGGGATCATGGACCGCAAGGGCTTCCCGGAGTCGTACGACCGCCGGTCCCTGCTGCGCTTCGTCAGCCAGGTGAAGAGCGGCGCGACCGAGGTCCGGGCGCCCTACTACTCGCACCTGGTCTACGACATCGTGCCGGACGCCGAGATCGTCGTGCGACAGCCGGACATCCTCATCGTCGAGGGGCTCAACGTGCTGGCGCCGCCGGTGCACGGTCGGCTCGCACTGTCCGACCTGTTCGACTTCACGATCTACGTCGACGCGAAGACGAAGGACATCGAGTCCTGGTACGTCGACCGGTTCCTGGCGCTGCAGGAGCAGGCGTTCTCGAGCCCCGACTCGTTCTTCCACCGCTTCGCCGCACTGTCCCGCGAGGACGCGGTGGCCACGGCGACCGGGGTGTGGCGCGCGATCAACGAGCCGAACCTGCTCGAGAACGTGCTGCCGACCCGCTCCCGGGCGACGCTCGTGCTCAAGAAGGCCGCCGACCACAAGGTGACGAGCGTCCTGCTCCGCAAGATCTGACCGGCGGGGTCCTCCCCCGGATCAGTTCGGAGTGGCGCCGCACGACAGGAACCCGCTCGAACCGCGGACGTCCGTGGTTCGAGCGGGTTCCTGTTGTGCGTGGCCGGAGCGCGCCAGCGGGCGCGGCGGCCGGGGCTCCGCGGCCGGGGCTCCGGTGGGCTACGCGGCCTCGGGCGTCAGACGCTCGCGGACGACCTCGGCGAGCTCCTCGGCGACGCGCTGGGCGTCCTCCTGCGATGCGGCCTCGACCATGACGCGGACGACCGGCTCGGTACCGGAGGGACGCAGCAGCACCCGGCCGGTGTCACCGAGCGCCTCGGTCGCCGCAGCGATCGCGTCCTGCACGCCCTGATCCTGCAGGCCGTGCCGGTCGACGCCCTTGACGGCGAGCAGCACCTGCGGGAACACGGTCATGCACGCGGCGAGCTCGCCGAGCGACTTGCCGGTGCGCGCCATCTCGGCCACCAGGTGGAGGCCCGTCAAGACCCCGTCACCGGTCGTCGCGAAGTCGTTGAAGATGATGTGACCGGACTGCTCGCCGCCGAGCGAGTAGCCGCCCTCGTTCATCTTCTCGAGCACGTAGCGGTCGCCGACACCGGCCTCGATCACGGTGATGCCCGCGTCCGCCATCGCCCGCTTCAGCCCGAGGTTCGACATCACCGTCGCGACGAGGGTGTCGTCGACCAGTCGGCCGCGTTCCTTGAGGGACAGCGCGAGGATCGCCATGATCTGGTCGCCGTCCACCGCGTTGCCCTCGGCGTCCACGGCCAGGCACCGGTCCGCGTCGCCGTCGTGGGCGATGCCGACGTCTGCTCCGGCCTCGAGGACGGCGCGTGCCAGGTTGTCGATGTGGGTCGAACCGACCCCGTCGTTGATGTTGATGCCGTTCGGGTCGGCACCGATCAGCGTGACCTTCGCGCCCGAGTTCACGAAGACCTCGGGCGAGACACCGGAGGCAGCCCCGTTGGCGCAGTCGAGCACGACGTGGATGCCGTCGAGCCGGTGCGGAAGGGTGCCGAGCAGGTGCACGACGTAGCGGTCCTCGGCGTCGGCGAACCGCGTGATGCGACCCACCTCGGCGCCCGTGGGGGTCGGTGCGGACTGGTCGTGCATGGCCGCTTCGATGCGGTCCTCGACCTCGTCCGGCAGCTTGCGACCACCAGCGGCGAAGAACTTGATCCCGTTGTCCGGCGCGGGGTTGTGCGACGCGGAGATCATCACGCCGAAGTCGGCGTCGACGTCAGCGACGAGGTACGCCGCTGCGGGGGTGGGGATGACCCCGGCGTCGAGGACGTCGACGCCGGCGGAGGCGAGCCCGGCTGCCACTGCGGCACCCAGGAACTCGCCGGAGACGCGCGGGTCGCGCGCCAGCACGGCCTTGGGGCGCGTGCGACCGGACGCTCGTCGAGCGTCCGCATGGTGTCCGTGCGTGAGCACGGCCGCGCTCGCCTGGGCAAGACCCAGTGCGAGCGCGGCCGTCAACTCGCCGTTGGCGAGGCCACGAACGCCGTCGGTACCGAACAGACGCGGCATGCGATCTCCCGCCGTCAGGCGATCAGCGCTTCGAGAACTGCGACGCCTTGCGGGCCTTCTTGAGACCGGCCTTCTTGCGCTCGATGACGCGGGCGTCACGGGTGAGGAAGCCGGCCTTCTTGAGGGTCGCGCGGTTGTTCTCGCGGTCGATCTCGTTCAGGGTGCGGGCGATGGCGAGACGCAGCGCGCCGGCCTGACCCGAGGGGCCGCCACCCGTGATGCGGGCGGTGACGTCGTACGAGCCGAGGAGCTCGAGCACCTTGAACGGGTCGTTGATGAGCTGCTGGTGCAGCTTGTTCGGGAAGTAGTCCTCGAGCGTGCGGCCGTTCACGACGAACGTGCCGGAGCCCGGGACGAGACGCACGCGGGCGATGGCCTCCTTGCGGCGACCGACGGCACCGCCCGAGACGTTGAGGATCTGACGGGGAGCCGCCTCCGACGCGACGGGTGCGCTCTCGGTGGTGAAGGTCTCCGGGGTCTGGTCGATGGAGTCAGCGATCTGAGCCATGAGTGTTTTCTCGTTCCTGGAAGTCGTCGTGGCCGCTGTTACTGCGAGACCTGGTCGAAGGTGTACGGCTTGGGCTGCTGCGCCGCGTGGGGGTGCTCAGCGCCTGCGTAGACCTTGAGCTTCTTGAGCTGCTCGCGACCGAGGGTGTTCTTCGGCAGCATGCCGCGGATCGCCTTCTCAACGGCGCGGGTCGGGTGCTTCTCCAGCATCTCCGGGTAGCTGGTGGCCGTGAGGCCGCCCGGGTAACCGGAGTGACGGTAGTAGACCTTCTTGGCGAGCTTCGACCCGGTCAGGGCGACCTTGTCGGCGTTCACGATGATGACGTAGTCACCCATGTCCATGTGCTGGGCGAAGGTGGCCTTGTGCTTGCCGCGGAGGAGGGCGGCGACGTGCGAAGCGAGGCGGCCGAGCACGACGTCGGTCGCGTCGATGACGATCCAGTCGTGCTGGACGTCTGCCGGCTTCGGGGAGAACGTACGAGTCACAGGAGTGCTGCTTTCGTGTCGAGGTGAGGAGTCCGTGAATCCCACTCCGGTGGGCGTTCCCGCGGGCAGATGCCCGCTGAACGACCCGGTGGAGGGCCCATCTGACTGTCTGGCGCAACAGAGCGCGCAGACCAAGAGATGAGCCTAGCCGACGCCGATCGTCCCGGTCAACCGGCGTCGCTCCCAGCGACACCACGGACGGGAGGCGCGGTGCGGGTCGGACCCGCACCGCGCCTCCCGTCGGTGGTCGCGTTCAGCGCGAGGTCACTCGGCGCTGCCACCCGTCGTCCGGCGGCGACGGAGGGCGAGGAGCCCGCCACCGGCGGCCAGGAGCGCGAGGGCCGCCGCGAGGCCGCCGCCGATCTGGGCACCGGTGAACGCCAGGCTGCCGTCACCCGTGGTCGGCGTCACGCCGGCACCCGGGGTCGTGCCCGCACCACCGGCGATCGGCGTGGGGGTCGGTTCAGCTGTGGGGTCGTCGGCCGGGTCGTCCGTGCCGGGCTCCGGCGTGGGCTCCGGCGTCGGGTCGCCCTCGGCAGCGGTCAGGTCGAAGCCGACCAGGATCGGGTCGTGGTCGCTCGCGCGGTACACGTCGTCCGTGTACAGGTCCGAGACGTTCACGTTGTACCGGCTGTACTCCAGGCCCACCGACTCGGTCGAGTTGATGTTCCAGATGTCCACGCCCGTCACGCTCGCCAGCGCCGCCGGTGACGCCAGCACGTGGTCGAGCGACCCGCTGAGCCCACTGAAGACGTACGAGTACTCGGTCCGGTCGCGGGCCGGGGCCAGGTCGGTGTAGCCGGCGTCGCGGAGGACGACCATCGGGTCCTCCTCGCTGTAGGCGTTGAAGTCACCGATCAGGAAGGTCTTGTCGGTGCCGTACTGCGCCTGCATCGCCGTGGAGAAGCTCGTGAGGGCTCGGGCCTGGCGCACCCGGTCGGCGTTCGAGGCGCCCTGGCCGTCGCCCTGGTCGGCGTTCTCGCCGGTGCCGGAGCCCTTCGACTTGAAGTGGTTCGCGATCACCAGGAAGTCGTCGTCCGCGGTCCCACCGACCGGGCGGAACGCGTCCGCGACCGGCTGCCGCTGGAAGACGTCCGAGTCGGTGAGGATCGTCGACTCGGCGGTCGGCGCGACCCGGGCCTTCTTGTAGATGAGGGCCAGGCGGATGACGTCCTCGTCGGCGGCGAGCTTCGTCGGCGAGGGGACGTACGCCCAGGTGTCGCTCCCGGTGGCCGCGTTGAGTGCGTCGACGAGGGTGGCGACCGCAGCGTCCCGGTCCTGCCCGAACGCCGCCGAGTTCTCGATCTCCTCGAGCGAGACCACGTCGGCGCCCAGGCTGTTGATCGCCTTGACGATCTTCACCTGCTGGCGTGCCAGGTCCTCCGCCTCGGCAGCACCGCGGGCGTCGCAGCCGGAGTTGACCGTGAGCGGGTCACCGGCGCGGTCCGTGTAGTACGTGCAGCCGGTCAGCTGGTCGCCCGTGGTCGGGAAGTAGTTCAGCACGTTGAACCCGGCGAGCTTCAGGTCACCGCCGACCGCGGCGGGCGCCGTGGTGCGGACGTCCGAGAACGTCGCGGGCAGGTCGGCCTTCGCGGTCGCGCCGGTGATCGGCGTCGTCGGCTGGAACGTCCAGACGTCGTTCCGGTAGTCCAGGACCACGGGCTCGGTGAACGTCGTGGCGGCGCCGACCGTGACCGGGCCCGCGTTCGTCAGCCACGGCACCGGGATCGACCGGGCCGACTGGTCCTGGCCGTCGCGCGGCAGGAAGTTCGTGCTCGCGCCGTCGTCGAGCGTGACCGTGCGGGCGGCGTTGTCGGCGACCACCGCGGCGGCCTCGGCGCTGCCCGGGCGGGCGACCTCGGTCGGCTGCAGCAGCCGGCCCGGACCCGTGGCGAGCGTGACCACGCCGTACTGGTTCGTCGTGTAGTTGTCGGCGACCGTGTAGTCGCCCTGCGGTGCGACGAGCATGCTCTCGAGCGCCTCGCGTTCGGCGTCCGTCCGGGGGAAGGCCACGGCGGCCGGGACCGGGGCGGCGGCCGGGGTGGTGAGCTCCGTCAGCCCGGCGGTGTCCGCGACGGTGAGCTCGGTGAGCCCCTTGAACTCGGAGACGGCGCCGGTGACCTGGACGTGGTCGCCGATCGCGACCAGTCCGGCCGTGGCGGCGGAGTAGACGTACAGTCCGTCGGAGGCGGTCCGCGCGGCCAGGGTGGTCGCGCCTCCCGTCCCCGGGGTCTGGATCGTGTAGCCGTTCAGCCCGCCGGTGGCGTAGACCGCGGTCACGACGCCGCTGGTCGTGACCGTCGAGCCGGCGAGCGGCGAGGTGTCCGTCGTGCCCTGGATCTCCGCGATGGTCGCGGCCACGGGGGGCGTGGTCGGCGGGGTGGTGCCACCGCCGCCCGGCGTCGGCGTCGTGCCGCCCGCTGCCGTCTCGCCGGCGGCGTTCCGCGGGGTGATCGTCCGCGTCAGGGTGAAGTCCGCCGCGTTCGCGTCGGTGTCGGTCGTGCCCTGCCGGACGAGTGCGTCCGGGGTGCTGTTCGCGCCCGAGGGGTTCGTGGCGGGAGCAGTCTCCGACGTGTTCGAGGCGCCGTACCCGAGCAGGTCCACCACGCCGGGCGTCGCCGTCGTGACCGCACCCGCGGGCAGCGCCAGCGCCGTCGGCTGGTCGGAGAGGACGAGGGTCCCGCTCGCACCGGAGGCGTTCAACGTCGAGACGACGTCGGGCGTGGGCAGTGCAGCGCCGACCGTCCCGTTCGACGCTCCCTGCACGAGGTACGTGCCGTTCGCCGGGACGGACCCGGTGAGCGGCACGACGGTGCTCGATGCTCCCGTGCTCGTCGCCGGGCGGTACTGCAGCGACCATCCGTCAACGGACACCGCGGCGCCGGTCGGGTTGCCGATCTCGACGAACCGGTTGGTGAACGGCTGGTTCGCGCTGCCGCCCTTGAGGTACGCCTCGGAGATGACGAGTCCGGTGCCCGTCGGGTTCGCGGAGGCGGTGGTGACGGTGACGAGCGGTGCGGCGATCAGGGTCGCGGCAGCCGTGGCGCACAGCAGGGTGCGTCCGACGGTTCGTGGCATGGGGACCTTCGGTTCGTGGTCGGGAGTGATCCCGTGAACCGTACGGGCCTGCGGAGACGCACAGGTTACGACGAGGTGAAACCTCTCCCCCGGACGAGGGTCGACCGGGGGTTCCATCCGTCCCGCGCGAGCAGCAGCGCACCCGCCATCACCCCGTCGGACTCGGCAACTGCTTCACGATCCGAAGAGCACACGCAACAGCGCCACCCCCGATGCAGCGACGTACCACCCAACGAGGTTCCCGCGTTTCCGCGCGAGCGCCAGCGAGCCGACCACAGCAGCCACCGTGACGACGCCCGCGACCCCGCGGATCGTCGGAGTTTGGCCCGTCACACCGAAGACGCAGCACCCCAGGGTCGCGACGACCGCCAGGAGTCCGACGACGGACTGGCGGATCCTGCCGCGCCCACCTGGCCCGACGTCGGGCCCGTCGATCTTGCCCCTGCCGACGATGTCCATCGTGGTCCCTCCAGATCGCAGCTCCATCACCGGTCCACCACAATTTCACATCTACAGTTCCGATACCAGTCGTCCATGCTGGAACGACGACGTCACCCCTGGATCGGCACCCACTCCGCCCCCACCCGGTGCACCGCCGGCCCGTGCCCCGGCAGCACGATCGCCGGGTAGGCCAGGGCCCGCGCCGACTCCACGGCGAGCGCCGGGTCGGCCGTGAAGAACGGCGTGATCATCCGAGGCCGCGGTGCCCACGACCCGGGCTGCGTGTCGTGGTGCGTGACGACGGCGTCGCCGGTGACGATCGCGTCGGCCGCGGGCAGCAGGTACGCGGTCGAGCCGTCGGTGTGCCCCGGGACGGGCAGCGGCGTCATCGCCCGGCCCTCGAAGTCGTGGGCTGTGAAGGCGCGGGCGCTCGGCACGGTCGTCGGGCGGAGGGCGTCCGAGGCGATCGCGCGGCCGAGCCAGCGGAGGACGCGGGGTGCGGCGAGTCGTCCGCCGATCTCGGCCGGCGTCACCTGCTGGCGCGCCGGTCCGCGGACGTTGTTGAGTTCGTCCGCGTGGGCCAGGACCTCGACGTGCGGGAAGCGCTCGAGGATCTCGGGCAGCCCGCCGACGTGGTCGACGTGCCCGTGGGTGACGTAGACGCGGCGGAGCTCGTCGAGGTCGTGGCCGGCGAGCAGCACGCTGTCGAGCACCAGGTCGGTGTCGGCCGGGTAGCCCGCGTCGATGAGGGCGACGCCGTCCTCTTCCGCCAGGACGACCCAGTTCGACACCGGCCCCTCGACGAAGACCACACCGGGTGCGACGGAGACGACGGAGCGCGGAGCACGAGGAGCCATCCCCCGACGCTACCGCCAGTCCTCGTCCGGCACGTCGCCGGGCCGGTGTCCTTCCGCGTCGCGACGGGCGCGTGTCTGGACGGCCCGCGCCTCCAGGGCGTCGTCGTCCGGGTACCCCACCTCGGTGAGGGTGAGTCCGCGTGCCGGGGCGGTCGTGAAGGCGCTGGTCCGTTCCGCCGCGACCCGCAGCTCGTCGAGCTCGTCCGGCGTCATCCGGCCCTCGCCGACGGCGAGGGTGCCGCCGACCATCGCCCGCACCATCGAGTGGCAGAACGCGTCGGCCTGGAGGCTCGCCACCAGCACGCCGTCCGGCTCACGTTCCCAGCGGAACTGCTGCAGGGTCCGGATCGTGGTGGCGCCGACGCGCGGCTTGCAGAAGGCCGCGAAGTCGTGCAGCCCGAGCAGCCGCAGCGCACCCCGCTCCATCGCTGCCGGGTCGAGGCGCCCCGGGTACCAGGTCGTGTGCCCGCGACGGAGTGGGTCGCGGAGGGCGTCGACGTCGGCGACCCGGTACCGGTAGCGCCGCCAGAGCGGGGAGAACCGCGCGTCGAAGCCGGCCGGGGCGACGCGCACGCTGCGGACGACGATGTCCCCGTCGGCGCCCGCGAGCCCGTTGAGCCTGCGGAGGAGTCCACTGAAGGCATCACGGACGGTGCCGTCGGCGCTGGGGCGCTTCGGCCGGGTCAGCGCGGCCCACTGGTCCGGGCTGAGGTCGAGGTGCGCGACCTGTCCGGTGGCGTGCACGCCGGCGTCGGTGCGGCCCGCGACCGTCAGGTGGGGTGGTTCGCCCCACCGGGTGAAGACGGTGGCGAGGGCGTCCTCGAGCACACCCTGCACGGTGCGGAGTGCGGGCTGGCGTGCCCACCCGGAGAAGCCGGAGCCGTCGTACGCCAGGTCGATCCGGAGTCGCGCGCCGGTGCCGTCCGCGCCGGGGTCGTCTGGTGTCCGGGCCGTCTCGCTCACGCCCTCCACGGTACCGATGTCAGCGCCACGTCAGTGCCGCGTGAGCGGTCCTCGGCAGTGTCGTCCCCGTACACGACGTCGACGGAAGGACACGACGATGACCACGACACCCCTCGCGGTGGAGGCCACTGGCCTCGTGAAGACGTTCGGCAGCAACCGGGCCGTGGACGGGGTCGACCTCCGCGTGGAGGCCGGCACGGTCTACGGGGTGCTCGGACCGAACGGCGCCGGCAAGACCACCACCATCAGCATGCTCGCGACCCTGCTCCGCCTGGACGGCGGCGAGGCGAGGGTGTTCGGCCACGACGTCCGCCGGGAGCCCCACGTGGTGCGCCAGCTCATCGGCGTGACCGGGCAGTACGCCAGCGTCGACGAGACCCTGAGCGCCACCGAGAACCTCGTCGTCTTCGGCCGGCTGCTCGGGCTGTCACGGACCGAGGCGAAGCGGAAGTCGACCGAGCTGCTCGAGCGCTTCGGGTTGAGCGAGGCAGCGCGACGACCGCTCCGCGGGTTCTCCGGGGGGATGCGCCGACGACTGGACCTGGCGGCGAGCCTCATCGCGCAGCCGCCGCTGATCTTCCTCGACGAGCCGACGACGGGCCTCGACCCGCGGACCCGGGCGCAGATGTGGGACACCATCCGGGAGCTCGTCGCGACCGGGTCGACCGTCCTGCTGACGACGCAGTACCTGGACGAGGCCGACCAGCTCGCGGACCGGATCGCGGTGATCGACCACGGGCGGGTGGTGGCCGAGGGCACGAGCGACGAGCTCAAGGCCTCGATCGGCACCGCGTCGCTGCAGCTCCGGCTGGCCGACTCCACCCCGGCACGTCTGGCGGAAGCGTCCGACCTGGTGCTCCGCGTGCTCGGCACCGCGGCGGTCGCGAGTCCCGAGGGCTCCCGGCTCACCGCGCCGATGGCGGACCCGGACCGTGTCACGGACCTGCTGGTGTCCTTCCGGGACGCCGGCATCTCCCTCACCGAGATGAGCGTGCAGAAGCCGACGCTCGACGAGGTGTTCCTCACCATCACCGGCGAAGGGGTGGGCGCCGACGCGTCCGCGCCCGCCGACCGCACGCTCGAAGGGAGCAACGCATGACCACGCTCACCACCCCGGACCTGACCTCGGCCACGTCCGGCGCACCGCGCATCACCCCGCGGCCGGGCATCGGCGGTTCCGGCCTCGCCGCGACCGTCCGGCAGTCCCTCACGATGGCGTACCGCGGGCTGGTCAAGGTCCGGCGCACACCGGAGCAGCTGTTCGACGTGACGCTCATGCCGATCGTCTTCACCGTGATGTTCACATACATCTTCGGTGGCGCGATCGCCGGCGACGTCAGCAGCTACCTGCCGATCATCATCCCGGGCATCCTCGTGCAGACGAACATCACGTCGTCGATCGTCACCGGCGTGCAGCTCCGCGAGGACATGGACAAGGGCGTGTTCGACCGCTTCCGGTCCCTGCCGATCGCCCGGATCGCCCCGCTCGCCGGCGCCCTGCTCGCCGACACCGTCCGCTACGCGATCGCCACCACGATCACCTTCACGGTCGGCTTCATCATGGGGCTCCGTCCCGCGGGCGGGATCGGTGCGGTGCTC
>NZ_JASDDD010000034.1:0-37209 GCF_030407555.1 Curtobacterium sp. APC 4022 | reverse complement strand
GCTGCGTCGGGTCATGACACCAGTTCTACCCGTCGGGACTGACGGACTGGAGGCTCGCCACCAGCTGGCACGTCGACCCACCCTCCACAGGTGGTCGCGTCCGGACGGTTCTGCACAGCCCGTGCCAGATGCTGGCCGCGCGCGCGCATCCGCGGCACGATGGTCAGCGGCGGACGACGCCGACGGCAACCACCACGACGACGGGGGACGACATGTTCGGGATCGGCAAGAAGAACAAGCAGGACGACGAAGCCGGCACGGCGGCACCGGCACCGGCACCGGCAGCTGCGCCGGCGGCGGCCGGGCCCGTGACCGACCTGGGCGTCGTGTCGGGACGCATCAGCCTCGAGAAGCGTCAGACGGTCAGCCTGCGCAAGACCCAGAAGACCACGGTGACGATCTCGTGGCCGAACAGCACCGACTACGACGTGTACGCCCTGGTGCGCTACCGGGACGGCCACGTCGAGACCGTGTCCCAGTTCGGGACCAAGACCGACCGTGCGTTCACCCCGCGCACCGCCGACGGCGCCGTGGTGCACATGGGCGACCAGCGGCGCGGTGCTCGGGGCGCGACGACCATGGCGGACGAGGTCGTCGAGATCACCCTGACGCCCGAGATCGACCGCATCGTGCCGGTCGTCTACTCGGCGCAGTCCAACGGCACCGGGTCCTTCCGGCGGTACCAGGTCGGCATGACGATCGACAACGGTGCGGGCGACGTCGTCGAGATCGCGGCGCGTGACGCCGACAGCAACGACAAGGTGTACTCGTGCGTGCCCGGCGTGATCACCAACGGCGAGCAGGTGCACGTCGAGAAGGTCGAGCTGTACTCGGCGCCGAAGTCCGAGCGACGGCCGGTGGTGAACGCGGACGGCACCGTGACGATGGACGCCGGTCCGGTGAACGCGTTCAAGTAGGGGATCCGGTGGCGGCGCGGACGTGGCCCCGGCGCGTTCGGATCAGCTCCGGAGCGTCGCCCGCGGGTACTCGCCGAACTCGTTCCGGTAGGCCGCCGAGAACCGGCCGAGGTGGGCGAACCCCCAGCGTCGGGCGATCGCCTGCACCGAGGTGCCGGTGACGTCCGCCTGCATGAGGTCCCGACGGACGCGCTCGAGTCGGGTGCGGAGCAGGTACGTCATCGGGGTCTGGTCCAGGTGTCGCTGGAACGCCTCCTGGGTGGCCCGGACGCTGAGCCCGGCGGCACCGGCGATGTCCGACACGCTCAGCGGCTCGGCGACGTGCTCGTGGACGTACTCGACGGCGGCACGCAACCGGGCCCGGCGGGGCAGCAGCACGGCAGGCGGCAGCGCCGTCACCGTCGGCGGGTACATCCGGAGGAACGCGGCCGCGGTCCGCGGGTCAGCGTGTGCCAGAGGAGGGTGTCGACCCCACCGGTCCGGAGCTCCCGCGAGAGCAACGACAGGCTGCTCCGCCACTGCGTGATCGCTGTCGGGTCGAGGGGCCGGAGGTGGTCGATGCCGAGGTCCGTGACCTGCCCGGTGTGGAACATCTCGTCCGCGACCTCGTGCACGAGCCGACGGGACATGTGCACGAGCCGCTGGTCGTAGTCCTCGTACTCGAAGACGAACTCCCGGCCCGTCGGGAAGAGCATCGGCACGTCGAGCTGGAGCGGCACCCGGTCCTGTGTGACGTCCGGCACGCCCTCTCCGGACGTGATCCACTGCACGACGTAGTCGGGGGAGCGGGGGATGGCCCCCGGATGTGGCCGCCGATCTGGGACCGGCGGAGCGTGACGTCGTGGTCACCGACCGCGCTGTAGCGGTAGGCGAACGCGTGGTCGGTGGTGCGGGCCTGCCACTCGCGGCCGTCGTAGAGACGTCCGATGTCCGCGACGACCGCGTCGCTCGACGTCCCGGAGGCCTCGATCCGGACCGGTCCGACCGAATCGGCCGACCTCGCGGTGGTCTGGGCGCGTCGGGCGGTGACGTCGAGCGTGCTGGTCATGATCGTCTCCCTGTCGACCGTCGACGTGACGGTCGGGACGCAGCTGTCCGTCAGACGTTCAGGGGTTGACGTTCTCGTCACGGAAGTGTGGGGCGAGTGACCAGACGTTGCTCGGTTCAGGCAGCGACCACCAGCCCCGCCGCGCGGTCCGCAGCGGCGTCGCCGCGGAGCATCCGGTCGGCAGTCCGCAGGGACAGCGCCATGATCGTCAGCGCCGGGTTCGCGATGACGGCGCTCGGAAAGACCGAGTTGTCACAGACCCACAGGTTCGGGACGTCCCACGATCGTCCGGCCGCATCGACGACCGAACTGTCGGCGTCCGCGCCCATCCGTGCGGTGCCGATGGTGTGCGCGGTCCGTTCGAGGACCCGGACGTCCTTCCCCCCGGCCGCCTCGATGATCGCGGTCATCGTCCGCACCGCGTGGCGACCGATCGCGTCCTCGTTCTCGCCCGGGGTGAAGGTGATCGTGGCCTTCCGGATGCCGTGCTCGTCGACCTCGTCCCCGAGCACGAGCCGGTTGTCCTCGTACGGCAGGCACTCGGCGTTGATGCCGACCCCGGCCATGTGCGGGTAGTCGCGCATCGCCTTCACCAGGGCGGCACCGCGCAGCCCGCCGCCACGGACCAGCGAGGTCGCGAAGGTCAGCGGCTGCACGCCGAGGCTCTGGATGAGGTACCCGCCGGCGAAGTCGGCGTCGGACGGGCGGACGAAGTCCTCGGTGATGATCGACGACGGGTACCCGCGGTAGGAGCGCATCGACTCGTCGAACCGCGCCCAGACCTGGGTGGCGCCGTGCGCGGTGAAGTTGCGGCCGACCTGGTCGCTGCTGTTGGCCAGCCCGGTGTGCAGGAGCAGACGCGGGGTCTCCACACCACCGGCGGCGAGCACGAGGGCACGGGTGCGCTGCCGGTGGTCACGGCCGTCCTGGCGGTAGACGACCGCCTCGACCTCGCCACGGGCGTCGAGCTCGATGCCGTGGACGAAGGCCTCGGGACGGATCTCGGCGCCGAAGGCGACCGCGGCCGGCAGGTACGTGGTGTCCATCGACACCTTCGCGCCGTTCCGGCAACCCTGGTGGCACGAGCCGCACGACACGCAGGCGTGCCGGAGACCGTGGTGCTCCTGGTGCCGGTCCTCGGTGGTGAGGGCGACCGGGGCGTCGGTGGCGGTGATGCCGACCGCCGCAGCGCCGCGCATCATCATGTCGGACGACGCGTTCCGGCCCGGCGGGCGCATCGAGTACCGGCGGGACGGGTCCCACGGGTAGTGCTCGGGGCCGGCGACTCCCACGTCGTGCTCGACCTGCTCGATGTACCGGATGAGCTCGGCGTGGTCGATCGGCCAGTCGTGTCCCTTGCCCGACTCGGTCGCCAGGTGCAGGTCGTGGGCACTCGGACGGGGCGTGAACGCTCCCCAGTGCAGCGTCGAGCCGCCGACTCCGGTGCCGCTGTTGTTCGGACCGAAGGCGGTCGGGGCGCCGCCGCCGCTGATCCGCTCCTCCATCCAGTTGATGTCCGCCGGTGCCTCGACCTCGTCGGGTAGGTGGTCGCCCGGTTCGGTGTTGCGGCCGGCTTCGAGGGCGACGACCCGGAGGCCCGCTCGCGCCAGACTGGCGAGCAGCGGTGCGCCGCCCGCTCCGGTGCCGACGACGACCGCGTCCACGATCTCGTCCTCGCCGTAGCGACGCTGGTGTTCGAGCCTCATGGTGTTGCTCCGTCCGGTTCCCATGCTTCGCGTTGGTCGGCTCCCAGCAGCTGGAAGCCCTGTTTGCGCACGCCGTCCCCGCCGTTGGCGAAGCCGTCGTAGTCGATCGCGGCCATCGTGGCCGGGTGTGCGAGCCACTGTTTGACGAGGTCGACGCCAGCGTCCTCGAACCAGGCGCGGAGCTGCCCGGCGTCGAGGATGCTGTCGGCGGGCTCGTGCGTGCCGTCGTCAACCGCGTCGAGGACGTCGGCCAGGTGCTCGTCGGAGACCGCGGCCTCCGGAGCGAGTGCGTCGAGCGCTGCCCGGTAGGCGTCGGGGTCGGTGGGCAGGCCGTCGACCCGCCAGCCGTCGCCGAGCCCGTCGGCGAGCTGCGCGTCGACACGGAGCGCCAGGTCGATCTGGCGCTCGGCCGGCTGCGGGACGACGACGCGGGCCACGGCCCGGAGGGTGTCGAGCTGCGCCACGGAGAGCGCGCGGGGCTCGGCGGCCGGGTCGTCCGGCAGCGCGCGGGCCGCCAGGACCCCGCGGTTCTTGGCGCTCACCCGGGGCGAGGCGATGACCCGCGCCGACGCGGTGGGGACGACGGGGCCGTGGTCGACCCGTCGTTCCCAGAAGGAGCGGATGCGGTCGGCGACGGCGTCGGGCTGCTCCCACGGCAGCAGGTGCGCGGCACCCGGGACGACGTCGAACTCGCCCCGCGGCCAGTGCGGCAGGTTCAGCTCCCGCTGTGCGTCCGGGCCCAGGTCGCCGTCCTCGGCGCCGGCGAGCACGAGTGCCGGCACCGGGCTCGGGGCGATGGTGTCGGACCAGTCCTCGCGGCTGCCGCGGGTCAGCCACGCGGTCCAGGCGCCCGGATCGGCGCGCTGCACGTCGTGGACCGCCATCGCGTACGGCTCGGGAGCCAGTCGGTCGGCGGTGTTCGCGTCGACGAACTCGGCGGCTTCGTCGGGTCCGATCTCGTGGTCGGCGGCCCACGCCAGCATGGACGCGCGGCGCTCCTCGTCCATCGGTTCGGGGGAGAGCGGCGAAGCGGCCAACAGCACGACGGCCCGCAGCCCGAACAGTCCGTTCGCACCGCTCATGGTGCGCCCGGCGACGACGGAGGCGACCTTGCCGCCCATCGAGTGGCCGACGAGGGCCCACTCGGTGGCGCCGCTCGTGCCGATGGCCCGCTCGACGAGCACGGCCATCTCCTCGACGGTCGTGCCGGTCGCGGCGGAGCTGGACCCGAAGCCGGGGAGGTCGATGCCGACCAGGTCGAGCGTGCCGCTGAGTCGGGCGCGCAGGGCGGCGAACTCCTCGGAGCTGGACCCGAGGGCGTGGAGGCAGAACGCGGTCGCCGTCATGCCTCGTTCCTACCGGTCGAGCCGTCCGGCCCCTCAGCCCGCTGTACCCCTCGTGCGCGCGAGGGGCGTCTGCGAGGCGTCCCAGACTGGAGGCCCGCCGCACCTCGATCGGCACCGGTACGCCGATCTCGGGGCCAGTCCGGTTCACGCGGTCCGCGCACGACCGGAGCCGCTATCGGCACCGGGAACGGTTCGGGGTACAAGTCCAGCCCCGGAAACGACGCGTTCCTGGAATCCGGCTGGAAGTCGTGACGTCGCCGTGACGAACGTCCTCTCCAGCCCGTCTCATCCGTGAACAGCACCCGCTGGGAACGCCCGGCGGGTCACTCGGAAGGAGACACCATGGCCGACACCACGACCACCCCGAACACCCTCGCCACCAGCGCGACGGCGTCGAAGACCACCGGCACCCACGCCGCCACCGGCAAGACCGTCATCGACGACACCGTCGTCTCGAAGGTCGCCGGCATCGCCGCCCGCGAGGTCAACGGCGTGCACTCGCTCGGCAACGGCGCAGCCCGTGCCATCGGCGCGATCCGCGACGCCATCGGCCAGCGCGACCACGGCCAGGGCGTCAAGGTCGAGGTCGGCGAGAAGCAGGTCGCCGCCGACATCACCATCGTCGCCGAGTACCCGGTGCCGCTGCAGCAGGTCGCCGAGGGCGTCCGCTCGTCGGTCTCCCGCGCCCTCGAGCAGATCGTCGGCATGGAGGTCGCCGAGGTCAACGTCACCGTCCAGGACGTCTTCATCCCGGGCGACGACGACGAGGACGACGACAAGAAGGAGTCGCGAGTCGCATGAGCACCACACTGAGCGGCGCCCTGATCGGCGCCATCCTGGCAGTCGTCGCACTGCAGTTCGGCTTCTGGGGCTTCGTCCTGGTCGTCGTGTTCGCCGCGATCGGAGCACTCGTCGCGGCCCTCGTCACCGGTCGCATCGACCGGAACGCCCTGACCGACGTGCTGACCGGGCGCCGGAGCTCCCGGTGACCGGCGGCCCGGGCACCGTTCCGGGCCGTGTCGAGATCACCACCCGTGCCCTGACCTCGTGCGCGCGCGCCGTCGCCGCTGAGCGGCTCGGAGCGCCCGCGAAGCGGGTTCGGGTGGAGCTCGGCGACGCCCGCGGGGCGTTGGCCCTGGAGATCACCGGCCCGGTCGCCGCCGGCACCGACCTGGTCCAGGCGGCGACCACCGCAGCGGCCGAGGTCCGCAGCCGTGTCAGCGCCCTCACGGGACGTCGTGTCGGATCGGCACGCATCGAGTTGACCGGGATCGTGCGCGAGCGCGACACCCGGGTCCGGTAGGAGGAGAACACCATGAGCAGCAGTTCCGTCGAACGCCGGCTGCGTCGCCGCAGCGTGCACCGTTCCCGGTCCACGGCAGTGTCCGTGGCGTTGGTGGTGCTCGTGCTGGTCGCGGCGTGGATCGGCACCGAGTCGGTCCTCCGTGCGGTCGGTGCGGCGCCACTGCTGGCCGACCCGCAGACCGCGGTGGACGCCGCACTCAAGCCGGACGCCACCTTCGTCACCCTGGTCGAGGTCATCGCGGCGGTGCTCGTCATCGCCGGTGTGGTCCTCGTCGTCCTGGCCCTCAAGCCCGGTCGGCAGCACCGCTCCGTGGTGCCGCACGACCGCGGTGCCGTGGTGATCGACTCGTCGATCATCGCCTCGACCGCCCGGAACGCCGCCGGTCTGGCCGCCGGTGTCCCGGACGCGCACACCACCGCGAGTGCCCGTGGCGCCCGCACCGAGGTGCACGTCGTCCCGATGTCCGGCGTCCCGGTGGACTCGGCAGCCGTCGAGCACGCCGTCGCCGAACGTCTCGGCCGTCTGGACGACCGGTTCGGCCGACACGTCACCGTCCGCGTCAGCGAGAAGGGCACCCTGTCATGACCTCGAGCAACCGCACCTTGAACCGGATCATCCTGTTCGTGCTCGGCCTCGTCGCCGTCGTGGTCGGCCTCGCCATGGGCGCCGGTGTCCTGCCGGCCGTTCGTGACGCACTCAAGCCGTACCTGACGTTCCCCGACCGCGTCGAGGTCCCCGCGACCTCGCTGTGGATCGTCGCGGCGGTCTGCCTCGTCGTGGTCGTCCTCGCGCTCGTCTGGGTCTTCACACGTGGCCGTGGCGGCACCGCCGTCGCCGTCCGTGAAGCCCAGGGCGACGACGAGGTCACCGTGAACGTGGCCCTCGTCCGTGACGTCATCGACCACGAACTGGCCGGCGTGCACGACGTCGTCTCGTCGAAGGTCGACATGTACACGGTGCGCAAGCACCGTGCGGCACGGCTCCGTGTCGCGGTCCGCCGCGGCGGGGACGCCGTCACGGTCCTCGACGCCGTGGACTCGGCGATCGCCACCCTCGACCGGACCCTCGGTCGCGAGGTGCCGGTCCTGGTCCACCTCACCGGCGGCACCCGCTCGGCCCTCTCGAAGGCCAAGCGCGTCGCCTGACGGACGTGCCACGGGCCTCCTGGCCGGCGGCACCGCCCAGTACCACCAGCACGACCCACACCACACGACCGCGGTCGAACCCTCGTCTGCACGACCGGAAGGAGCCCGTCATGGGACTCGACGACAAGATCAAGAACGCTGCACAGGACATCGCCGGTAAGGCCAAGGAGGCCTTCGGCAACGCGACCAACGACGACTCCAAGGTCGCCGAGGGCAAGAAGGACCAGGCCGCCGCGAGCGCGAAGCAGACCGGCGAGGACGTCAAGGACGTCTTCCGCAAGTAGCGACCAGCAGACACGACGGGGCACGCGCGCGTTCGAGCGCGGTGCCCCGTCGTGCGCTCACGGCACGCTCGACCGAGGAGGAAACCATGCAGCACGACACCCAGACCGACACGCAGGTGCAGCACGACACGCACGCGCACACGCAGCTCACCCCCGTTGACCTGCCGGCGTCCCTGACCGACCCGCTCCCCGAGGACGTCGCGGCCGTCACCGTCGCCGCCCGCACCGCAGCGGTCACCGCCCTCGGTGTCGACGGGGTCCACCACCTCGGCGGGCTCGCCGAACGGGCGGCCGACCAGGTCCGCAGCCGACTCGGTCGCAGCGGCAGCGCCCTCGGCGTCCGCGTCGACGACACCGACGGCACGCTCGACGTCGCGGTCGCCGTCGTCGTCAGCTACCCGCACCCCGTGATGGAGGTGGCCGCCGAGGTCCGCTCGCAGGTCGGAGCCGCCCTCCACCAGCTCGCCGAGCTGCCCGACCACGTCGAGGTCGACGTCCGGGTCCTCGACGTGCACGGCCCGTTCGACGACGAGCCCTCGAAGCTCGACGAGGCCGTCGACTCCGTCCGAGGCGCTGCCGCGACCGCGGCGGACACCGTCTCCGACGCGGCGGAGTCCGCAGTGGACGGCGCGCGATCGGTGGCGGACACGGCGGGGTCCGTCGCGTCGGACGCCCTGACCGCGGCGTCGGCGACCGCCTCGGACGCTGCCGCCTCGGCACGCGACGCGGCTGGACACGCCCGCGACGCGATCTCGGACGCGGCCGACGCTGCCGGTGCGGCGACCTCCGACGCGGTGGCGTCGGCGCGGAAGACCGCGTCGGACGTCGCAGACCGTGCGGGTGATGCGGCCGACGCTGCACAGGAGGCGGCGACCGCTGCTGCCGAGCAGGTCGGCGACGACGTTGCGGACGGCGTGGCGGAGGCGCGACACCGGGCCGACGCAGAGGACGCGGCCGGCGATGCCGCTCCGTCGGACGCCGTCGAGCCGGCCGTCCACGCCTCCACCGTCTCCGGGTCGGAGGCCGCGGCCGACGCACTCGAGGACGCGGCGGACGACGTGCGCCGCGCCGCCGAGGCCGTCCGCGGCAGCACGGCCGACGACACCGCCACGGACCGACCGTGAGCGCCTGGGCCGAGCGGCGGATCCGCCGCCAGGTGGCCGCCTCCCGGCCCAGGTCGCGCAGCGTCTGGGTCGCGAGCGGCATCGGACTGGTCGCCGTCCTGTTGCTGGCGTTCGGCGCGTTCCTGCCGCTCGTCGGCTTCCTCGCCGGCATCACGGGGACGACGGCGGGACTCGTCCCGTTCCCGTTCCTCCGCGTGACGCTCGTGACCCTCGTCGGCGCGGTCGTCGTGCTGGCGCTCCTGCTCCTCGCGGTGACGCGGCGACACGGAGCGACCGCGTGGACCGCCGTCGTGCTCGCACTCCTCGTCACTGTCGGCGTCACGGTCTTCCCACTCGTCGCCGTCGCGATCGGGTCGGCAGACCGGGCGGGTGACGTCTGGCCCGTCATCTCCGGCCTGTGGACGCGGTTCGTCGGCTGACCTCCCTCGAGATTGTCCGCATAGCGCAACATCGACTGTGTAGTGTGCCTAACTACTTTCCGGCGAGCACAGTGGAGCGGTACATGCAGCACCTCGGAAGGACCGGTCAGATGCACTCGACGCCCGCGAACAACGCATTCGTGGACGGGGACACCCCGACCGAAGCCATCGACATGACCGCTCTGTTCGCAGAGCAGTCGCGTGACGGTCTGCTCGACAGCATCTGATCGGCACAGCCGGTCGGTTCCTGACCGGTACCGCCCATCCGGGAGCGTCGAACTCGACCGCTCCGCCGCCCCTCGGGGCGGCACACCTGCTCCACAACGGCACCTCGCGCTGCCCGTCCTGAAAGGCACTCCCATGAGCTTCCTCGGCTTCATCCTCCTCGGCCTCATCGCCGGCGCCATCGCCAAGCTGATCCTCCCCGGTCGCCAGGGTGGCGGCTGGATCGCCACGCTCGTCCTCGGTGTCATCGGCGCCCTCATCGGCGGTTGGCTCGGCGGCCTCATCTTCAACGTCGGCTACGACGGCTTCTTCAGCATCCAGTCGTGGATCATCGCGATCGTCGGCGCGATCATCGTCCTCCTCATCTGGGGTGCGATCACCGGTCGTCGCGGCGCCCGCGCCTGACCGAACCCCACCGGCGTCTGACGCCGGGACCACGAGAGCCCCGCACCGACTGGTGCGGGGCTCTCGTGCGTCCGGTACGGATTGTCGGTGGTCTGCGTGAGACTCGGAGTGCATGGACTCCGTCGAACAACCCCTCCAGCACGTCGACCGTCACGGCACCGCCGTCGACGAAGCGGTCGCGTTCTACGAGCACGTCTACGGCAGCCAGGACATCCACATCGGGGACACCGCGTCCGAGGGGTTCTCGTGGCGGTACCGGGCGGTCGGGGACGGCGACGTCACGGTCGGGACCTCGTCCGTGGCCGCCCGGCGCTGGGGCACGATCGACCCCGGTGACGACTACGTGCTGGCCTGGGCCTCCGCGCCGGGCATCCGTCTCGACACCGGGTCGTCCGCGCCCGTCGACATGCTGCCCGGGGTCCCGGTGATGTACCCGGCGGGGCGGGACTTCACGTTCAGCGCTGCTCCCACCGTGCAGCACCTGATCCGCTTCGACCGGTCGTTCCTCGAGTCCGTCGCCGCGGCTCGCCAGGGCGACCTGCCGGCGCCACTGCAGTTCGCCCGGCAACCGGACCCCGATGCGCTCCGGCAGCTCCGTGCCGTCATCGCCACGGCGGCCGGGGCGCTGCTCGACCCGACGACCGACCGCGACCGGCGCTCCGTCCTCAACACGACCGTGGCCGAAGCGGTCGCCGCCACGTTCGACGCCCGGCCCGTGCCGCCGACCGGCCTCCTCAGCGACGGGCCGGCGACCATGCGGCTCGCGCAGGAGTGGATGGTGGCGAACGCCCGTCGGCCGATCACGATCACGGACGTCAGCGTCGCCGCGGGGGTCGCCGTGCGGTCGTTGCAGGCGTCCTTCCGACGGCACACCGGGTCGTCGCCGATGCACTTCCTCCGGCAGGTCCGCCTGCACCGGGTGCGCGCCGAACTGAGCGCGGCCGACCCGGACACCACCACGGTGGCGCAGATCGCGGTCGGCTGGGGTGTCGGCCACCTCGGGCGGTTCTCCGGCACCTACGCGGCCACCTTCGGGGAGCCGCCGTCGGTGACGCTCCGCCGTCGACGGAGCGCGTGACGGGCCTCCCGTCGGGATCGCCGTCGGTCTGTCACGCGATCGAGCGACCCGTCCGGTGTGTCCGCTCGCACCCGTCGTCCGACGTCCCCGGGCCGCGCTCGTTGCGCGGACCGGACACCGTGTCCAACGGGCGTACTCGGGGCTCGTCCGGGCTTGGCCCCGCGCAGTCCGCGGGGGATGCTGGTCATGCGCCTCCGAACCCTTCGGGTCGGGCGCACCAGCAGGAAGAGCGCACCGTGAACGAGCGCGTCCGACCCTCCCTCCACGAACTCCGGCTGCAGGCCGACGAATGGCACCGCCGCGGCCTCAGCCACCCGGACGAGATCGACGCGATGGTCTCCCGTCGCACGGCCGGGTCCACGCCCGCCGAACCCACCTACGCGGACTTCTTCACCGTCGTCTGAGCGCGGAGGACCGCGCGCGGCAGCCGGCCGCCCGGCACAGCCCGGTGCCGCGCAACCGTCCCCGGCACCGCCCCACCGCGGCGTGCGTAGGCTCGACGGCATGTCCGACTTCTCCGCAGACCAGGCCGCCGTCGTCCGCATCGAACGCTCCGAAGAGGGCCGCTGGGACCTCACGCTCATCAGCGACAGCGGTGTCGCGATCGGCCACGGCGTGCACCTGTTCGACCGTTCGGAGGACGACGGGGTCGACGAGCTCACCGCCGCGCAGGACTTCGCGGGCGGGTACGGCTGGCGGTTCGAGGGCGACGCGGTGCAGCAGGACGGCCCGGATGCGTTCTGGGCACCCCTCATCCGCAACTGAGGGGACCTCACCCCAGTCCGGGTGAACCTCGGACTTCCGCGTTCTGTGGATGAGAAGATGGCCGCGTGCCACCGATCCACCACGACAACGGGTTCCGCAAGCAGCGGTTCACGGACGCCGGCGGCTCGGACTACACCGCGATCTTCCGCACCGAGTACTCCGGCCAGGACCTGCGGCGGGACACCACCACCGCCACCGAGACCTTCGCCAGCCAGGGCACCCGGTACGAGTACTTCGTCATCGGCGACGACGACCTGACGCTGCGGACCATGAACGCCCGCGGCGGTCGACGGGGCGGGGTGATCGGCCCCCGGGACGACCACGTGGTGTTCTGGCTGCAGCACGGCCGACTCGAGATGCACTTCGCGGACCGGTCCCGTGTGATCGAGCCCGGCAGCCCCTACATCGCCTCGGCGTCCGAGGCGTACCGCTTCGAGTCCGAGGAGACCGTCTACAACGGCGTGCACATCTCGGACGCGTTCCTCCGCAAGACCGCCGGGGAGCTCGGCTACCCGATGCCCGACGGGCCCGTCCTGTTCGACCAGCAGGACGAGCGGATCGCCCGGCGCGAGCCGCTCCGTCGTCTGCTCGGCGAGGTCAGCCCCACCCTGATGGACGACCGGGTGCGCGGCGCGATGCGGACGGCGCTGAACCGCCGCCTGGCGACGGTCGTGCTCGACACCTTCCCGCTCCGCGACCGCGGGGACGACGTCCCGACCGCCAGCCGACTGCGTGACGCGATCGCCTTCGTCGAGGAGCGCGCGCGTGACCGCCCCTCGGTGCCGGCCATCGCCGCCGCCGCCGGACTCAGCGAGCGCGGCCTGCAGGAGGTCTTCGCCCGCACGCTCGGTGTCACGCCGAACGGCTTCCTCCGCGACCAGCGCCTGGACGAGGTCCGGCGCGAACTGCTCCGGGGGGAGTCGCCGAACAGCGTGCTCGAGGTCGCTCGCCGCTGGCGCTTCACGAACCCGAGCCGCTTCGCCACCGCCTACCGCGCCCGGTTCGGCGAGGACCCCTCGGCGACGCTGCGTGCGGCCACCTCGCAGCGGCCCGACGGCCGGTCCTCCTGGCGGATCCGTCAGGCGGTCGCCTACATCGAGACGCACCTCGACGAGGTCTGCACCGTCGCGGACATCGCCGCGGCCGCCGGTCTCCGGCCCCGGCGACTCCAGCAGCTCTTCAAGGAGGAGCGGGGCACGACGCCGACGGCCTTCCTCCGCGACCTGCGTGCGCTGCGGCGGTCCGGCGACCGCTCCTGACATCTCGTCGGTGGTCGTCCGCCACGTGACCGGCTGCCGGACGGGAGGCGCGGATCCCGCCCGCCACGGGCCTCCCGGCTGGGCGGTCTGCCGACCTCAACGCCGTCTGTGGATGCGCCGGACGCGCCCGGCAGGATGTTCCACATGGGAACCAGTTCGCGACTCCGTCCCGCCGTGCTGCGCGGCCTCGTCCCGCTCGGGCTCGTCTCGATCGCCCTCACCGGGTGTTCGACCGGGTCGGGTGACCCGGCACCGACGCAGACGGTGACGCAGACGGTCGCGCCGTCGGCGGAGTCGACGGGGACCCCGACGTCGACCCCGACCGCGACGCCGGCACCGGTGCAGACGCCGCAGCCGACCGCCACCCCGACGTGTGGCAGCGAGGACCCGACCGGCGCGATCCAGCAGGCGGCCGCCCGACTCGGCGCACCGGCCGGCATCGCGGGGGCGAAGTGGGACACCGCCGGGGCCGCTCGCGGCGGGTACGACCCGTGCGCGGCCCTGTCGTGGGTCGTGTTGCGCCCGACCGACTCGACCGGCAGCTCGCCGTCGGCGATCCTGCTGTTCCACGACGGCACGTACCTCGGCACGGCGACGAAGGTGCAGTACCCCTTCACGCCGGAGGTCACGCGCACCTCGGACGCTGCCGTGTCGGTCACGTACCGGTACCCGCGTGACGGGGAGTCGAACGCCGAGGCAAGCGGTCGCGCCGACGCGACCTACCGCTGGGACGACGCGGCCGGACGGGTCGTCATGACGGGGGACGTGCCTCCCGTCCCGTGACCCGTTGGGCGCCTCGGCCGGTCAGCGGCCCACCGGTCAGCGGCCGGTGACGAGCGCGACCATCTCGGCGACGACGGCGCGGAGGCGCGTGGCCAGGTCCGCCTGGTCCTGCACGCTGAAGCGGTGGGCCGCCTCGGTCAGGGCCGCCATCACGAGGGCGACGGCCGTGCGGGCGGTGTCCTCGTCGGTGCGGGTGCTGACGGCGGCGATGAGGGACTGCCGGGACTCGGCCATCCACCGCATCACCATCGACGTCATCTCCGGGCGGCGGACGAGCAGCTCCTTCGCGCGGGCGCGGTCCGAGGAGAGCGGCACGGTGTGGGCGACCAGGTCGCAGACGTCGTCGATGAGCGGCCCGCCGGCGGTGGCGAACCGGTCGCGGACGGCGTCGGGCACCTCGACGGTGTCCAGGCCGATGGCCGCGTGGGCCTTCGATGAGAAGTAGTTGAAGAACGTCCGCGGGGAGACGTCGGCGTCGGCGCAGATCTGCTCGACCGTGACGCCGTCCAGGCCGTGGTCGGTGATGCGGGTCAGCGCGGCGTGGTGGATCGCCTGCCGGGTCTGCTGCTTCTTCCGTTCGCGGAGCGTGCAGGGCTCGGTGCTGCCGACGGCGCTGTCGGGTGCGGGTGCTGCCGTGGTGGTCACGGGCGACCTCCGGTGGGGGAGTGGCGGAGCGGGCCGCCCGCACGCTGCCGACGGTGGTCGGCGTGCGTGCGGGCGGCCCGGGTGGTCACCGACGCTGGGTCGGCGTGGAACCGGTCATCGGACCGGTGAAGGAGCCTGCCTCGGCCGCGGCCATGCCGGCCTCGGCTTCGAGCTGTGCCTCGGCGGACATGTCCGCCTGCTCCTGCAGGGCCGAACGCTGGCGCAGCGGCGGCACCTTGAAGAACCAGGTCAGCACGAAGGCGAGCAGGATCACGGCGAGTCCGACCCAGTAGATCGTGACGGACGAGGCGTTGAAGCCGGCCATGAACGGACGGGTCAGGCGCGGGTCGGCACCGGTCAGGAACGAGGTGTCGTTCGTGGCCGAGGCGCTCGAGTCGTCGTTCGCACCCTTGTCGATCTGCTTGACGAGGTCCGGCACGACCTGGTCGACCCAGTAGCCGCGCTGTCCGGCGTCCTTCCAGTCGACCGCGAGCTGTCCGTCGACGACGCTGGCGTGCGCCTGGTCGGCGGCCGTCGCCAGAGCGGTGGTCTCGGCCTGCGGGGTGGCGTCGGCGACCTGCTGGGCGATCACGGTCTCGGCGGCGGCGGCCGGGATCGTGCCGGCGGCGACCTGCGCCTGGACGGCGGCGGTGACCTGCTGGGTGACCGCCCGGTCGGCGGCCTGCTTCGCGGCGGTGGTGCCGCGGTCGAGCCCGGAGTCGATGCTGTCCTGGATCGGGCCGACGATCGGGTCCCAGATCTGGTCCATGACGCCCTGGTTGGCCTTCGCGCTGGCGACGGTCGGGTTCAGTGCGGCGTCGAGGGCGTCGGTCAGGTCGGCCTTCTCCGCCGTGGCGTGCACGATGTTGGCGGGCATCACCGAGAACAGGATCGACAGCAGCACGGCCGTGCCGAGCGTTCCACCGATCTGGCGGAAGAAGGTCGCCGAGCTGGTCGCGACGCCCATGTCCTTGGCCTCGACCGAGCCCTGCGACGCGAGCGTCAGGGACTGCATGACCGAACCGAGTCCGAGACCGATGAGGAACATGCCGATCATCAGGAACCAGAGCGGCTTGTCGATCGACATGAAGGTCAGGACGACGTAGCCGGCGGAGACCAGGGCGGTGCCGATGACCGGGAAGACCCGGTAGCGGCCGACGCGGGCGACGATCTGACCCGAGGTGATCGAGGCGATCATCAGGCCACCGACCAGGGGCAGCGTGGCGAAGCCGGACTCGGTCGGGCTGAGGCCGACGACGATCTGCAGGTAGAGCGGGATGGTCAGCATGGCGCCGAACATCGCGAAGCCGACCAGGAAGCCGATGACCGTGGCCATCGAGAACGTGCCGGAGCGGAAGAGCTTGAGCGGGATGATCGCCGCGTCGCCCATCTTCGACTCGATGAGCAGCAGCGCGACCAGGCCGACCGCTCCGATGACGTAGCAGGCGAGTGCCGCGGGGGAGCCCCAGCCCCACGTGCGGCCCTGCTCGGCGACCAGCAGCAGCGGGACGAGGGTGACGATGACCGAGGTCGCGCCCCACCAGTCGACGACCGGCTTGTCCTTCTCGTCGTGCACCTTCGGCAGGTGCAGGAAGACGATCACCATGACGAGCGCGGCGATGCCGATCGGCACGTTGATGAGGAGCACCCAGCGCCAGCCGGTGATGAAGAGGATCTCGGAGGCGCCGGCGAGCAGGCCGCCGATGAGCGGGCCGATGACCGAGGAGATGCCGAAGACGGCCAGGAAGTAGCCCTGGTACTTCGCACGCTCACGCGGGGCGAGGATGTCGCCCATGATCGCGAGCGGCAGCGACATCAGCGCACCGGCACCGATGCCCTGCACGGCGCGGAAGGCGGCGAGCATGAGCATCGACGTGGACATCGACGACAGGACGGCGCCGAGGATGAAGACCACGATGCCGAAGATGTAGAGCGGACGACGGCCGAAGATGTCGGAGAGCTTGCCGTAGATCGGCGTCGCGATCGTCGACGTGATCAGGTAGGCGGTGGTGACCCACGCCTGCTGGTCGAGCCCGTGCAGGTCGTCGCCGATGGTCCGGATCGCGGTGCCGAAGACGGTCTGTCCGAGGGACGACAGGAACATGCCCGCCATCAGCCCGTAGATGACGAGCAGGATCTGACGGTGGGTCATCAGGGGTTGCTGACCGGGCGCACCGGTGGTGGCGCTCCGGCCCGACACCGGCGTCTGTGCGGTGGCTGTTGACAATGCGGGTCCTTCTGGTTCGACGTGCCGGACGGCGAGTGCGTCGTCGGGCGGAGGCGAGGCTGGTGCGGGGGCCACCGAGGGGCCGCTGCGCAACCTGAAACCTTGCAGGCTCCGCAACTTTACATCCATTGCGTTCTGCAAGCAACTAGTTGGCGCGTCGTACGATGACGCCGTGCCCGAGGACCAACGCCCCGACGACGACGACCGCCCGGACGACGTCCGCCCGGACGACGACCGGCCCGAGGCCGAGCGGCTGCTCCGTCGGCAGCTCGACCGGCTCTGGGTGCGCCAGACGCTGCGCACGGTGCTCATCGAGCAGTCCGGCGGCCTCGACCCGACCGCCCGGGTGATCCTGCGGGCCGTCGAGCGCCTGGGTGCGGTCCGCTCGACCGCCGTCGCCGAGCGCACCGGCCTGTCGCGCCCGGTGGTCAGCCGGCGGATCGCGGGGCTCGTCGACGCCGGCTACGTCCGCACCACCCCGGACCCGGACGACGGCCGCGCGGCCCTGCTCGCACTGGCGCCCGCCGGACGTGCCCTGTTGGACGGCCTCGACGCGCAGGGGGACGCGGTGTTCGACGACGTCACGAGCGTGTTCGACGGGCAGGAACTGCGCGACCTCGCCCGGCTGCTGGCGCGGTTCAACGACCGTGCGGCGGAGGTGCTCGGCGCCGGCGGCGAGGACGCCGGAGCGGGTGGCGGGGTCCCGACCTGACCCCGTGACGGACGGGAGGCACGTGGTGACGCCGCCACGCGCCTCCCGTCCGTCTGGGGTCCAGCCCGAAAACGGGATACCGTTCTCCCCATGAGCACCGAGAACACCACCCCCGCCGAAGCCGTCGACGAGGAGCCCGTGATCACCTTCGCCGACCTCGGGCTCAGCGACCCCGTCCTCAAGGCCGTCAAGGACATCGGGTACGAGACCCCCTCCGCGATCCAGGCCGCCACCATCCCGATCCTGCTCGAGGGCCGCGACGTCGTCGGCCTCGCCCAGACGGGTACCGGCAAGACCGCCGCGTTCGCGCTGCCCGTGCTGTCCCGCATGGAAGCCGGCTCGAAGCTGCCGCAGGCACTCGTCCTGTCCCCGACCCGTGAGCTCGCGCTCCAGGTCTGCGAGGCGTTCGAGCAGTACGCCGCCCACATGAAGCACGTCCACGTCCTGCCGGTCTACGGCGGCCAGGCGTACGGCGTGCAGCTGTCCGCCCTCCGTCGCGGCGTCGACGTCGTCGTGGGCACCCCCGGTCGCATCATGGACCACATCGCCAAGGGCACCCTCGACCTGTCCGAGCTGAAGTACCTGGTGCTCGACGAGGCCGACGAGATGCTCAAGATGGGCTTCGCCGAGGACGTCGAGACGATCCTCGCCGAGACGCCGGACACGAAGCAGGTCGCGCTCTTCTCCGCGACGATGCCCGCGCAGATCCGTCGCATCTCGAAGCAGTACCTCAACGACCCGGCCGAGATCACGGTCAAGGCGAAGACCACCACCTCGGCGAACACGACGCAGCGCTACCTGGTCGTGTCGTACCCGCAGAAGGTCGACGCCCTGACCCGCATCCTCGAGGTCGAGGACTTCGAGGGCATGATCGTCTTCGTCCGAACGAAGAGCGAGACCGAGACCCTGGCCGAGAAGCTCCGCGCCCGCGGGTACGCCGCCGCCGCCATCAGCGGTGACGTCGCCCAGGCCCAGCGTGAGCGGACCGTCAACCAGCTGAAGTCCGGCAAGCTCGACATCCTGGTCGCCACCGACGTCGCCGCCCGCGGGCTCGACGTCGACCGCATCACCCACGTGGTGAACTTCGACATCCCGATCGACACCGAGTCGTACGTGCACCGCATCGGCCGCACGGGTCGTGCCGGCCGGTCGGGTGCCGCGATCAGCTTCGTCACCCCGCGTGAGCGTCGTCTGCTCACCGCGATCGAGAAGGCCACCCGCCAGCCGCTCACCCAGATGCAGCTGCCGAGCGTCGAGGACGTCAACTCCACGCGCCTGACCCGCTTCGACGACGCGATCACCGCTGCCCTCGGACAGGAGTCCCGGGTCAGCGCGTTCCGCGACATCATCGCCCACTACGTCGAGCACCACGACGTGCCGGAGTCCGACGTCGCCGCAGCCCTGGCCGTCGTGGCGCAGGGGGACACCCCGCTGCTCCTCGACCCCGCGGACGACCGCGCGCGCCAGCAGATCGAGCGCGACGAGCGTCGCAGCCGCGACGACCGTCCGGCCCGTGATCGTGACGGCGACAGCGGTGGTGGCGACCGCCGCCGTCGCTCGGTGCCGATGACCGCGTACCGCATCGAGGTCGGCCGTCGCCACCGCGTCGAGCCGCGCCAGATCGTCGGTGCACTCGCCAACGAGGGCGGCCTGCGCCGCGACGACTTCGGCGCGATCCAGATCCGTCCGGACTTCTCCGTCGTGGAGCTGCCGGCCGACATGGACTCCGGCGTCCTCGACCGTCTGCGCGACACCCGGATCAGCGGCAAGCTCATCGAGATCCGTCCGGACAGCCGGGGCGGTGTGCGTCGCGAGAGCGGCACCCGTCGTGACGGCGCCCGCTACGGCGACCGCGACGACCGCGGCTCGCGTGACGACCGCGGTGGCTACGGCGACGACCGCAAGCCGCGCCACCCGCGCGACTGACGCGGTGACGTCCGAGCCGGTCGCGTGGTGACGCGCGAGCCGGTCTGACAGGAGGCCCGACACCAGCTGGTGTCGGGCCTCCGGTCATGTCTGTGGAGAACCTGGCCCGTCGGCCCGGCGACCCGGTATGGTTGACGACGTCAGAGCCTCCGGGGGATCTTCTGCGCGGGGGTGCAGGTACGAAGAGAAGAAGAGGGGTTCACCATGTCGCGTGTGCTTTCGACCGAACAGGCGAAGACCGCCATCCGCCAGATCCAGTCCATCGTGAACGGTGGCTTCACGGACCAGATCTCGCAGCTCGACGCCCAGGGGCGCGTGCTGTCCGACTCGAACGTGTGGGACGGCCCGCTGGCGTCGAACTTCCGTGGGTCGACCTGGCCCGAGACGAAGGCTGCGCTGGACAAGGCGAAGACCGAACTCGAGCAGCTCCGCACGCAGCTCGACAAGATCTCGCAGGACATCTTCACGGCGGGTGGCGGCGCGTAAGCAGCCGTTCACGCAGCGCCCGGGCCGTCGACCAGTTCGACGGACCGGGCCGCTGTCGTCTGTGGGGGCGGGCTGAGCTCCCGGGACGACAAGTACGACAACTACGACCAGCACGACCAGGACGACGACCGGGGGACGGGACATGAGCGACTTGCACGGGGCAGCACCACTCGAGTTCGACAACGCGACCGCCGACGCGCTCATCGCCGAGCTGACGTCGACCGCGGACACGATCGAGGGGCAGTCCGCCAGTCGCGCGTCCTACGTCACGACCGCCGCGACGGACTTCCGCGGACACTTCGCCGACCTCTTCGGCCAGAACGCGACGACCGCCGCGACCGACGCCACCCGGCTGACCGGGACCCTCCGCGAGGTCGCGGGTTGGGTCCGGATCCTCAAGACCGCCGCCGAGCAGGAGAACGCGCGTCGCAAGCGCGCCCGTGACTGGCAGAAGGAGCACGACGACCGCAACTTGCTCGAGGTCGGTCACGACTGGCTGTTCGGCGAGGACAAGCCGCCGTCGGAAGCGCCCGAACCCGAGCCGGTGTTCCAGTCCAGCACGCCTCCCGCGGGCACACGGCAAACGCCGACGCCGGGCTCCGGTGGCGGCGGGGGCGGTGGGACTTCGTCCGCTCGACCGGACGACCTCCGGTCCTTCGCCACCGGGTCCGGGGACCTGAACGGGCAGCTGACCGGCCGTGGTTCGGCGCTCCGCGGCAAGCTCGACGACTTCGCGTCCCGCTGCAAGTGGGGCTCCATCAGCGCGCACGGCGTCGCCAGCGCGATCGACGGCTGGCTGACCGCGAACGACGCCGACGTCACGTGGGCGAACACCGTCGCCGCCGCGTTCGAGGCCGCCGGTGGCAGCGGAACGGTGTCCACGGTGTCCGACGTCGCCCTCGCCGCCGCGCTGCAGGGTGCCGGGGTGTCCGCCGACCGGTCCGGGCTGACGATCGAGCCGCCGCAGGCCTTCGGTGCCCCGCCGACGACCGGCTACTCGCTCGACCCGGTGAACACCGCGACCGGCAACTTCCTCGAGTCGGAACTCGACCTCGGGTTCACCGGGGCGTCCGAGCAGCTCCGACTCACCCGCATGTACAACTCGCTCGACGACCGCGTGGGCGTGTTCGGGCGCGGCTGGGCGTCCGTGCTCGAGACCGCGCTGGCCGTCGACGACGAGGGCGCGACCCTGACGCAGGCGGACGGCCGCGTGCTCCGGTTCCCGCGGAACGGCGACGGCTGGGACCAGGCCGTCGGCGAGTACGCCCGACTCGCGCAGGAGGGCGAACGCCTCGTCGTCCGCGACTCCGACGGCGGCTGGTGGGCGTTCACGCCGTCCGGTACCTGGCTGGCAGCCGGCACCGGCCCGGGCACGACGGTCCGGGTCGAGCGGAGCGCCGACGGGACCGTGTCGCGGCTGGCGCACGAGCGAGGCCGCTGGATCGACGTCGAGACGCTCGACGGCCGGGTCGTCGTGGCGCGCGGCTCGGACGGCCGTCGCGTCGAGTACGAGTACGACGACGCCGGACAGCTCACCCACGTGCACGGTCCAACGGGCACCCGGTCCTACGAGTGGGACGACGACGGCCTGGTCGTCGCGGTGGTCGACGAGCACGGCGTCGTGGAGGCCCGCAACACCTACGACGGCCACCGTCGCGTCGTCGAGCAGGTCACCCCGCACGGCCGCACCGTCCGGTTCGCCTACCTGCCCGGCCGCGTCACCGTGGTCTCGGACCCGGGCGGCTCCCGGTCGAACACGTGGATCGCGGACGCGAAGGGCCGGCTCGTCGGCGTCGTCGACACGGACGACGCACGGCAGTCGATGCACTACGACGCCCGTGGTCGCCTCGTCTCGGTCACCGACCGCGACGGTTCGGTCACCGTGCACGCGGTCGACGACCGTGGCCGGCGGACCCGGACGGTCACGCCATCGGGTGCGGACATCACCTACGGGTACGACGACCAGGACCGCGTGACCACCGTCGTCACCGAGACCGGCTCCGTCGTGACCTACGAGTACACCGGCGACGAGCGCGACCCGTCCGTCGTCGTCGACCCGGAGGGCGGGCGCAGCGAACTGACCTGGGAGCGCGGACTGCTCCGACGCGCGGTCGACCCCACCGGCGTCACCGTCGAGCTCGAGCACGACGAACACGGCGAACTCGTGGCGACCCGGAACGCCCTCGGCGACGTACTGCGCGTCGAGCGGGACGCCGCCGGACGACGGACCGCGGTGACCACCCCCTCCGGTGCCCGCACCGAGTACCGGTACGACGCCGCCGGCCGCCTGACCTCCCGACGCGACGCGGACGGCGCCGAGTGGACCTTCGAACACGAGGGCTCCCGGATCGTTGCCGTGACCGACCCCACCGGCGCCCGCACGGCCTACGGCTACGGGGCGAACGGGGAAGCCGAGCGCACCACCGACCCGCTCGGACGCACCGTCACCCGCACGTTCGACGACCTCGGCAACGTCGCCGCGCTCGACCTGCCCGACGGCGGTCGCTGGAGCTTCGTGCACGACCCGCTGTCCCGGCTGCGCGAGACCGTCGACCCCGAGGGCAACGTCTGGCGACGCGACCACGACCGGAACGGTGCGCTCACCGGCGTCACCGACCCGACCGGCGTCCGAGTCGAGGGCGACACCGACGTGACGACGGGCGTCGCGACGCTCCGGGACGCCTTCGGCACCACGATCGTCCGCCACGACGAGTACGGCCGGCCGATCGAGTCCACCCGTGATGACGGCCAGGCCGAACTCATCACCTACGACCGCTGCGGCCGACCCGTGGAGCTGGTCGACGGCGAGGGCGGTCTGACCCGTTTCGAGCGGGACCTCGCCGGCCGTGTCCTCGCCGTCGTCAGCCCGTCCGGTGCCCGGACGACCTACGAGTACGACGTCTGCGGACGCCCGTCCGCCAGCACCGACCCGCTCGGCGCGCGGACGGAGCTCGGGTACGACGCCGACGGCCGCATCGTCACCCGGACCCTGCCGACCGGTGACGTCGAGCGCACCGCGTACGACGCCGTCGGGCGGGTGACCACGCGGAGCACCCCCGGCGCCGGCACGGCCCGCTACCGATGGGACGCCGCCGGTCGACTCGTCAGCGCCCAGGACGTCCGCTTCGGACAGCGGCGGTTCCGCTACGACGCGGCCGGGCAGCTCGTCGAGGCCGTCAACGGACTCGGCGGCGTGACCCGGTTCACGCACGACCTCCGGGGCCGGGTGACGAGCGTCACCGACCCGCTCGGCGGCGTGACGACCCACCGGTACGACGGTGCTGACCGTGTCGTCGCCGTGACCGATCCGCTCGGTCGTGCGACCTCGGCGACGTACGACGCCGCGGGCCGCCAGACCGGGCAGACCGACCCCGACGGGCACACCACCACCTGGTCGTTCGACGCATCCGGGCGACAGCACACCGTCGCGGTCGACGGACGGACCGTGTCCGAGGTCCGCTTCGACCGCGCCGCCCGCACCGTCGTGGTCACCGACCACAGCGGCGGGGACGGCCGCGCGTTCGACCACGAACTCCAGCACGACGGCCGCGGGCTGCTCGTCCGCCGCAGCCGCGGGGACCGGTCAGTCACGTGGGAGTACGACGCCGACGGCAACCGCACCGCCCGGACCGAGCCCGACGGCACCCGCACCACCTACCGTCGCGACGCTGCCGGTCGGCTCGTCGCCGTGGAGCGGGTGGGCCTGCCGGTCGTCTCGTTCGTCCTCGACCCGGCCGGACGCCCCATCCAGGCCGCGGCCGGCGACGTCGTGCACGCCTGGAGCTGGGAGAACGGCCGTCTGGTCGCTCACACCACCACGACCACCGACGGCGCCGACACCACCCGGATCGAGCACGACGCCGAGGACCGCATCCGCGCCGTCGTGCAGGGCGGCCTGACGACCACCTACGAGCACGACGAGGCCGGTCAGCTCGTCCGTGCCGGACACCCGGACGGGTCGTCCTCCACGTGGGCGTACGACGCCGCCGGTCGCCTCGTCGCCGAGCACGTCGGTGACACCGGGCGCCGGCACGAGCACGACGCCGCCGGCACGCTCCTCGCGAGCACCGACGACGCGACGGGCGAACGCGTCGAGTACGTCTCCGACGGGCTCGGTCGCCGCGTCCGCCGAACGGCCGCCGACGGCACGACCACCGAGTACGCGTGGGACGACCTCGGACACCTGAGCGCTGTCGTCGAGCGAGATGCCGCGTACACCGAGACGGGCGTGCACCGGCTCCGCGTCGACGTGCTCGGCGAACCGCTCGAGGTCGACGGCGCCGAGACGTGGTGGGACACCGCGTCCCCGACCCCGTCGCTGCTGTCGATCGGCGGCGTGCACGTCCTCGGCCTGCCGGGCGGGATCACGGCCGTCGGCGACGACTGGGCCCAGCCCACGTGGCGAGCTGCCCGCGCCACCGACACGGCGGACCCGTGGAGCGCGCTCGACGCGGCCACGGGCCTCCCGGCCGGGATCGACCTGACCGCCACCGGCGGGCTCGCCGTCGCAGGGCTCGAGTGGCTCGGTGCCCGCGTGTACGACCCGTCGGCCCGTGGGTTCCTGTCGGTCGACCCGTTGCCGCCGGTCATCGGTACCGCCTGGTCCGGCAACCCCTACGCCTACGCGGGGAACGACCCGCTGCACGCTGTCGACCCGCTCGGGCTCCGGCCGGCGACGGACGCCGACCTGCAGGCGTACCAGGACGAGCACGGCAGTCACTGGGAGTACGTGGCGGCAGGCGTCGTCGGAGGCGCCGGGGTCATCCTCGGTGTCGCGCTGCTCGCGACCGGCGTCGGCGGTCCGGCCGGCATCGCGCTGATGGCGGCATCCGGCGCGATGGTCAGCGGCGCGATCTCGACCGCCTCCCAGAAGGCGACGAAGGGCAGCGTCGACTGGGGCCAGGTCGCTGTCGACACGGCTGTCGGCGGGATCACCGGCGCCCTCGGCGGCGGCGGGATGATGGTGGCAGGCCGTGCCGCAGCGCGCGCCGCCACTGCCGCGTCAGCGTCACGTATGGTCAGCGCTGCGACGGTCAACGCATCAGTGAACGGTGTCGCCGGTGCCGCGAGCAGCGGGGTGTCCTACGCGATCAACCACGACGGAAAGTGGGACAACCGCGAGTTCGTCGGCCAGATGGTCGGCGGTGGCGCGAGCTCCGCTCTCGGGAGTCTCGCAGGCCCGGCCGGTGGGACCTTCGCGCAACGGTTCGGGCAGGCCACCAACTCGATGACGGCTCGGATGGCGACGCTCGGGTTCGGCGCCAGCAGCAGCGTGACGGGCGGCGCAGCCGGTGACCTCGTCAGCGGGAAGCAGCTGTCGGGTTGGGACGCGACGTGGAACGCTGCGATGGGAGCGGGTGGCACGATGGTCCCTGGCGGTCAGTCGTCAAGCAGTTCGTTGAACAACCTGGCTGTGAACAACGTCCGGTCGTTGAGCGGGGTGTTCAGCGGGGGTGCCAACGCAATCAGGCTCAACGCGTCTGCCGGTGTCGGCGGCGTCACGGGCATCGTCACCGACACCGCGCACCACACGCTCCAGAACATTGGGTACTACCCGAAATGACACAGACAAAGCGCTGGCGCGGACAGCGACAGCATCCGGTGAACTTGATCGCGGCGGCGTGCCTGCTCGTTGTGGGTATCGGGGTCCCGATCGGTATCGCGGGCGGGCACGCCGACGTTCTCGCTCCGTACCTGGCGGTGGGTTTCGTCGCCGGACTCATCTGGGCAGGGAGTGTGTTCGCACTGCTCCGACCGGTGATTGCGTCGTTGCTCCTCGTGGTGGGCATCTTCGGCGCGATGATCCTCTTCACCCGTGTCCTGGACGGGTGGGATGTGGCCCTGCTGCCGTGGATCACCAGCAGTTTTGCGGGGTCGGTCTTCGGCGCGCACCTGCGGTGGATGGTCGAGCGTCGCCGCGCCTGACCTGCGCTCAGCGAGGAAGCGTGTGCACCCACTCGCGGAACGACTTCAGTGCCGGTCCCAGCAGCTGCACCGTCGGCGGGACCTCCAGCGGCTCGACGAGCAGGGTCAGGCTCTCCGCCGGCGCACCGCGGAGCCAATGCCCTGCGATGGAGTCGTCCGCGGCGTCGTCCGGCCACATGAGGAAGGCGATCGGCGGCTGGTTGACGTTCTCGACGGTGTTGAGGTCGTGGTCGACGAGCTGCTGGACCTCGCGCACCGCGAACACCGGTGAGACCGTCCCGTCGAAGACCATGACGCCCGGGATGGTCTTGCCCTTGAAGCCGATCGGCAGCGGCACGCACTGCGCCGAGACGCCGTCCGACTGCCAGGGTGCCAGCGTGCTGAGATCGACCGGTTCCGCGTCACGTCGTGCTCGTCCGAACATGGGGCGAGTCTAGGCTCGCGTTGTGCGGGGGCGAGTGGAACGACTGGCGGATGCGGTCGACGCGATCGTGCCGCTCGTGCGTGAGGTCGACGACGTCGGCGGCCGCAACGCCGAGCGCTTCCAGGCCGCCGCGGACCGGTTGCGGAACGTCCCACTCGACCGAGCGGATCGGAACGCGGCCCTCCGAGATCTCGAGGCCCTGCTCGGGGCCGGGTCCGGACGGCTCTCCGATCGCTACCTGGTGCACGACGACGGCCGACCCGACCTCGAGCGGTCGGGGACGTTCACCGAGCTGGTCGCGCGGATCCGCTCGCAGGCCTGGTGGCTCCGGCACCTGCCGTTCTGACCGCCCGTCCTGCACATCGTCGAGCAGCACCTCCGGCGTCCCCAGATCGGGGCATCCTGCTGACAGGTGTCGCCCCGCTGCGGTAGACAAGACAGCACGCCGGAGTCGACCCGAACGACGCCGAGCGGACGGCGCCGCCCGTGGACCCTGGATCCATCGACGGCACCGGATGGGACACCCGTGCGCGGCAACCGCGTGCGCGGGAATTCGGGGATCAGGAGGGACGCCGTGCACCGCAGCGACGGGTCAGCAGGGGTGCGCCGATGACGGCGCTGGACGTCGGTCGACGCGACCGTCGTCGACTGACCGTCGGCACGCCCCGCCGCCGACTCCTGGCCGTCCGGACCGTCGCCGTGCTCGCGGCGGTGTCCGGCCTGAACTACATCGGCTGGCGCTGGATCGCCTCGGTGAACTGGCACTCGTGGTGGATCGCCGTGCCACTGATCCTCGCCGAGACGTACAGCGTGATCGACTCGGTGCTCTTCGCGTTCGGGGCGTGGAGGCTCCGCGAGCGCGGCGAGCCCCCGACGAAGCCGAGCACCGACGTCACGGTCGACGTCTTCATCACCACGTACAACGAACCGATCGACCTGGTGATGCGCACTGCCCTCGCGGCGAAGGCGATCACGCACCCGCACACGACCTGGGTGCTCGACGACGGCAACCGCCCCGAGATGCGTGCGGCCGCCGAAGCCGCGGGGCTCGGCGTGATCACCCGCGGCAAGGACTGGGCGGACCGTCCGCGGCACGCCAAGGCCGGCAACCTCAACAACGCCCTGCTCGCCACGCAGGGGGAGTTCCTGCTCATCCTCGACGCCGACCAAGTGCCGGAACCCTCGATCCTCGACCGCACCCTCGGCTACTTCAAGGACGAGCGGATGGCGCTCGTGCAGACCCCGCAGTGGTTCGAGAACGTGCCCGACTCGGACCCGCTCGGCAGCCAGGCGCCACTGTTCTACGGACCGATCCAGCAGTCGAAGGACGGCTGGAACGCCGCGTTCTTCTGCGGGTCGAACGCGATCCTCCGGCGCGAGGCGCTGATGCAGCTCGGCATCACGCGGTACGTGCGGGAGGTCGAGACGAGCGTCCAGCGCACCATCAAGACCGCGAAGAAGCTCCTGGGCCGGGCACGCGAGACCGAGACGGACGAGCGGGTCCTGGTCGCCCTCGACGACGCCGAAGCGGTCGTCGACCGGGCACGGGACGAGATCGCGTCCGGCGAGCCGCTCGGTGACGTGACCTACCGCTTCCAGCGTGGTATCGACGCGATCGCGTTCCGGTTCGCCGCCGCCGACCTCGAGTCGGTCCGCGCGGACCTCCAGGAGCTCGCGGCGATGTCGACCGACGCGAACACGTTCGCCGGCCTCGACGACGCCGCCCTTGACGTCCTCGGGCAGCGGGGTGCGTCGCCGGTGGCCGCGATCGAGTCGATCGCGGTGCTCGCCCGGGCGCTCGACGTGAACCGCGACGACGAGGCACAGGCGATCATGCCGCTGGCCACGATCTCGGTGACCGAGGACATGGCGACGGCGATGCGTCTGCACGGCCTCGGCTGGCGGTCTGCCTACCACGACGAGATCCTGGCGAAGGGGCTCGCGCCGGAGGACCTCGAGACGATGCTCGTGCAGCGACTCCGCTGGGCACAGGGCACCATGCAGGTCTTCTTCCGCGAGAACCCCCTGGTGCAGAAGGGCCTGTCGTTCGGGCAGCGCCTGATGTACTTCTCGACGATGTGGAGCTACCTGTCCGGCTTCGCCGCCGTCGTCTACATCGCCGCCCCGGTGCTCTGCCTGTCGTTCGGCGTCGTGCCGGTCCAGGCGTACAGCACCGACTTCTTCGCCCGGCTCATCCCGTTCCTGGTGCTCAACCAGCTGCTGTTCTGGGTGGTCGCCGCGGGCAGACCGACGTGGCGCGGGCAGCAGTACTCGCTGGCGCTCTTCCCGGTCTGGATCGAGTCGGTCACCAGCGCGTTCGAGAACGTCTTCCGCGGACGGCCGCTCGGCTTCCGCGTCACGCCGAAGGTCCGCGACGCCAGTGCCGCCAAGCCGCGCTGGGACCTCGTGAAGCCGCAGCTCATCGCGATGGCGGCGCTCGCCGCGGCTCTGGTGATGATCGGCATCCGGTACCTGACCGGTCAGGCGGAGGGGATCGCGCCCCTGGTGAACACCGCCTGGGTGGTCTTCGACCTCTTCATCTTCAGCATCGTGATCCGGGCGGTCCGCTACAAGGGCCCTGACGCCCCGGTGGCCCTGGAACACGAGTCCACGACGGTCGGAGGACCTCTGTGAGCACGCACGCGAGCATCGACGTCCCCGCGGTCCCGGCGTCGCTCGACACCGTGCAGGACACCTTCGCCGCGTGGTGGGACGGCCAGGGGATCGACGACCCGACCTTGCGGTTCCGACTGGAGACCGCCCTGGTGGAGGTCGCCGCGAACGTCATCGAGCACACCCGCCGGTCGGACCCGCACGAGGGGCGTCGGTTCGTCCTCGACCTGACCGCCCACGACACCGAGCTCGTTGCGGTGCTGTCGGACAACGGCATGCCCGTGGACATCGACCTCAGCGCCGTGACGATGGCCGACCCGGAGGACGAGGGCGGGCGCGGCCTGGCCCTGGCGATCGCGGCGCTCGACCGCCTCGAACACCACCACGAGGGTGGGCGGAACGTCTGGGTGCTGGTGTGCGACCGGTGACACAGCTCGGGGCGCGGGTCGTCGCCTTCCTCATGGTCATCGGCGTGCTCCTGCTCGGCGGAGCCCTGCCGGCGAACGCCGCGACGAGCCCCCCGACGGCCGCCGCGACGAGCACTCCGACCAAGGCCCCGAGCACGGCTCCGACCGGCGCCGTCGACCCGCCGACCGGCCGGACCTGGTTCGGCCCGGACCTCGACTGGGGCTCCGACGCTCCGGACGGCTACGAGGGCCGCCTCGGTGCGACCCCCTCGATGTACGGCGTCGAGATCGCCTACCCCGTCGACGGGCGGGCCGAGCAGCAGTTCCTCCGCTCCACCCGGGCCGCCGCCGCACAGGGTGCCGTGCTGGTCGTCAGCCTGGTGCCCGACCAGTCCCTCGGGTCCCTGACGACGGCCGATGCCCGTCACGCGAACACCCTGTTCGAGCGGGCCCACCGGCAGTACGACACCCAGCTCCTGGTCCGCTTCGCCCCGCAGATGAACGGCACGTGGGTGCGCTGGGGGCAGCAGCCGACGCAGTTCGTGCGGGCCTTCCGGACGGTCGCGAAGCAGGTGCACGCCGGGGACTCGGATGCCCGCATGGTGTGGTCGCCTTCCTACGGCGCCGGCTACCCGTTCGGTTCGTCCGCGGGCCGTCTGGCGGACCTGTCGGCGACCGACACCGAGAAGCTCGACACCAACGGCGACGGCCGGCTGACCGCCGCCGACGACCCCTACGAGCCGTACTGGCCCGGGGCGTCGTCCGTCGACTGGGTCGGCCTGTCGATGTTCTTCTTCGGCAAGGGCAAGGCGACCGAGGCAGCCGGCCGTGACGTCCCGCTGACGCGCAACGACGTGCCGGCGTCGGACGAGGTCGCACAGCGCTTCGCCGAACGCTGGGGCTACGACCAGCAGCAGCCCCGGTCCTTCGTCGACCGGTTCGCCGTCGACCGCGACCGCCCGATGCTGCTCGACACGGGCGCGCTCTACGACCACTCCCTCGGTGGTGCCGGCGAGCTGCAGGTGAAGCAGAGCTGGTGGCGGCAGGTGTTCGCCGAGGTGCGGGAGACCCCCGAGATCCGCGGGGTGACGTACATCGAGGCGAACCGTCGGGAACCCGAGGCCGGCAACCGCGTGGCCGACTGGCGTTTCGCGAAGGCTCCGGGGATCGCCGGGTCGTTCCGCACGGACCTGCAGGACGCCGACCAGTTCGTGTTCGGGCCGGTCACCGACCGGGTCACCCCGCAGCAGGGGGCCGCCGCGACGAACCAGCAGCTCGACACCGGTGGCGACCAGATGGCGTGGATCGTCTGGCTGGCGGCGGGCCTGGCGCTCGTGTTCGTGGTCAGCGGGCTGGTCGGACGGCTCGTGCCCAGCTGGCGCTACCCGGACGACGGCAAGCCGGGGCGCGATCTGCGACTCGACCTGTTCCGCGGGTTCATCATCCTCGCCGTGGTGATCACCCACATCGAGGTCTCCGGCCCGTACTCGTACCTGACGCTGCACGCGGTCGGCGCGATCACCGGTGCCGAGATGTTCGTGTTCCTCTCCGGCATGGTGCTCGGCATGGTCTACCCGCTCGGCATCGCCCGGTTCGGCGAGTGGGCGTCCGCGATCGGGGCGTGGAAGCGTGCCCGGAAGCAGTACCTCGTCACGCTCGCGGTGATCCTCATCGTCTTCGCGCTGAGCTTCGTCCCGCTGTTGAACACGGACGCGATCACGACCTTCACCGACCGGGGCACGGGTCTCGACGGCGTGCAGGCCGAAGGTCGCGTCTACGACCTGTACCCGAACGCGATGCAGCTGTTGGCGTACCCGCCGCCCTGGTACGCGATCCGGCAGTTCCTGCTGCTCGAGATGGGCCCCTGGCCGTTCAACATCATGGGCCTGTTCGTGGTGCTCAGCCTGTTCATCCCGGTGTTCATGTGGGTGATCCGACGCGGCTACTGGTGGGCGCTGCTCGTCGTCAGCTGGGCGCTCTACGTCTTCCAGGCGGTGAACCCCGACTTCAAACCGCTGAACTCGCAGTTCGACGCGGTGTTCCCGCTGCTGACCTGGCAGGTGGTCTTCACGCATGGACTGGTCCTCGGGTACTACCGACGCCAGATCACCCGGGCGCTGACCGGCCGGCTCGGCAAGGTCCTGATCGGCGTGCTGATCTGCGGGTACGCAGCCTTCCTGGTCTACGTCTGGGCCGGCGACCGCTTCGACTTCACGCCGACGCCGTTCCCGGCGACGATGTACCAGGACCTCTACAACACCGCGTACCAGCGCGTGGACCTGCAGTGGGGCCGTCTGATCGACATCGCCTTCTTCGCGATCGTGTCGTACGCCATCCTCACCGTGTTCTGGAAGCCCGTGAACGCCGTCATCGGGTGGCTGTGGATCCCGCTCGGCCAGGCCAGCCTCTACGTGTTCGTCTGGCAGGTCTTCTTCGCGCTCGTGATCGCGTCGCTGCCCCTCGACTACGGCAACGTCTGGATCGGCACCGCCGTGCACACCGCGCTGATCCTGCTCAGCTGGTACATGATCCGGCGGAAGTTCCTGTTCTCGGTCATCCCGCGCTGACACCCGGCAGCGGCTGGCGACCGCCAGCAGCTGACGACCGGTAGCAGTCCGGCACCAGCCCGGCCCCGACACGGACGGGAGGCCCGTCACCAGCTGGTGACGAGCCTCCCGTCCGTCGTGTGGTCCGGTCCGGCACCGGTCCCGGCGCTCAGCCGCCGTGCTGCCGGGTCAGCTCCCGCCGCAGCACCTTCCCGCTCGGCCCGAGCGGCAGTGCCTCGACCACGTGGTAGACCCGCGGGTACTTGAACGAGGCGATCCGCTCGCGGACGAACGCGTCGACCCCGTCGGATCCGGTGGCGCCGTCGCGGAGGACGACGGCCGCGTGCACCTCCTGCCCGTGCACCGGGTGGTCGACGCCGAACACCGCGGCCGAGGCGACGTCCTCGTGCCGGTGCAGCACCGCCTCGACCTCGGACGGGTAGACGTTGTAGCCGTTCCGCAGGATCAGGTCCTTCTTGCGGTCGACGATGCTGACGTACCCGTCCTCGCTGAGCACGCCGATGTCGCCGGTGCGGAGGTACCCGTCGGCCATCGCGGCCGCCGTCGACTCCGGGTCGTCGAGGTAGCCGAGGAACAGGTTGTGCCCCCGGACGACGATCTCGCCCGGCTCCCCGACCGGCAGCGGCACGATGCGTCCCTCGACCTCGGCGTCCGCCACGACGACGTCGACGCCCCAGACCGCGGGGCCGACGCTGCCGGCGCGACCCGGGACGCCGCGGGGGACCACCGAGACGACGGGGGAGGTCTCGGTCAGGCCGTAGCCCTCCTGGATCGGCGCCTGGAAGGTCGACTCGAAACGCTCCAGCACGGCGGCGGGCAGCGCGGCGCCGCCGGAGACGCACCAGCGGAACGGCGGTCGGGCGTCGTGCTGGTCGGCCGCTCCGAGGAGTGCGATGAACATCGTCGGGACCCCGAGGAACGCCGTGACCTGCTGCTCCGCGCAGAGCTGCAGCGCGGTGGCCGCGTCGAAGCGGGGGAGCAGCACGATCGTCGCGCCCCGGCGGAGCGTCGTGTTCATCACGACGGTCTGGCCGAACGTGTGGAACAGCGGCAGGCCGCCGAACACGACGTCCTCCTCGCGCAGGTCGAACACGTCGATGATGCAGACGTTGACCTGCTCGACGAGCGCGAAGTGCGACCCGACCGCGCCCTTCGGCTGCCCGGTCGTGCCGCTGGTGAACAGGATGGTGGCGGGGTCGAGGGGGTTCGTCGCGACGACGGCGTCGAGCGGCTCGCCCTCCGACGCCAGCGCGGTCAGCGAGAGGACGTCCTCGCCGGCAGCCACGCCGACGACGAGTGCCCCGGTGTCGGCCGCTGCGGGTCCGGCCTCGCCGAGCACCGACCCGGCGGCGATGAGCACGCGTGCGCCCGAGCTGCTGAGGACGTGAGTGATCTCCTCACGCTTGAACAGCAGGTGGATCGGCACGACGACGGCGCCCATCGCGAGGACGGCGAAGTAGGCCACCAGGAACTCGGGCACGTTCGGCAGCATCACCGCCACCCGGTCGCCGCGCTCGACGCCGCGGGCGCGCAGGCCCCCGGCGGTCTGCCGGACCCGCTCCCACAGGTCGCCGTACGTCAACTCGTGGACGCCGTCGGGCAACGCGGTGACGACGGCGGTCTTGGTGTGGTGCCGTCGGGCGCCCTCGGCCACGATCGTGGCGACGTTCAGTGTTCCCAGTCCGGTGGTGGTGGACATCGTGCCCCTCTTCGTCGGTGCGGGCATCGTCGCCCTCGGTGGGGTCGCTGGTGGGACGACACCCGCGCGGTCGTCGGGTGCGTCCGCCCTCCTGACGCTACCCAGCGCGGACGGTCCGCATGCAGCCCCCGTTCGGCGGGCACGGGTGCGGCTCGGCACGACGACGGACGGGAGGCCCGTGGCGATCCCGCCACGGGCCTCCCGTCGGTGTGGACGCAGCTGCGTCCGAGGTGCAGTGTCAGCGCTGCTTCGTCGTCGCCACGAAGAGGTCGTCGAACAGTCCCTGGTCCTCAGTGGGCTGCTCGCCGTGCTTCCAGCGACGGCGCAGGCGGCGGATGGTGGTGATGCGCACCGGATCGACGCCCGGTTCGGTCTCGTACAGGCCCATGGTGTCCCTTCCCGTCGGCGGTGACCCCTGTGCGAGGGGAGTCCCGGTCGATTCCGACGGTACGGCCGCGTTCGGAGCCATGCCCGCGCAAGTAGGTAGAGAAGTTACCCATCCGCGCTGCGTGGACAATTCCTTCGCCCACGAACCGAGAGGCCCCTAACCTGCCTTACGACGTGGGCGGCACCCCGCCGTCGAGCGCCACGACGATGCGGTCGACGATGCGGACGAGGCGTCGGCGCTCTCGTTCCGAGAAGGAGGACAGGAGTTCGTGCAACTGCTCGTTGGTGCTGTCCAGCGCCGCTGCGAACACCTGCTCCTGGCCGGGCGTCAGCTCGATGAACCGGCTCCGACCGTCCTCCGGGTTCGGCACGCGCTGCAGGATGCCCTGCCGCTCCAGCCGGTCGATGATGCCGGTCACCGCGGGGCCGGTCAGCCCGAGGTGCGACGTCAGGTCCTTCACCCGGACCGAGCGCTCGCCCGACTTCGCACGCCACACGTACTGCAGCACCGACAGGTCCGTGCCGGAGACGCCGGTCCGGTCGCGCAGCCGGTTGCGCAGCGCGGTCGAGGCCTGCTCCAGACGGGTCAGGGCACCCATCACGTCGAGGTCGCTCACCGGATGCCCTCCTCCGTGCGTCACGGCATGCCGGAGTGGGGACCGGCATGCTCGCGGCAAGGATATCCAGATACCGCTGGTTCCCGACCCAGTGCGGTGACCCCGTGAGCGAGTCGCTGGCCCCCGAGCCCGAGGAGACCCGGGAAGCCACCGGACGGGAGGCGCTCGCCGACATCGCGGTCCCCGTGCGGTTCGAGGTGGCCGGCACCGACCCCGACGCCGCCGTCCGTGACCTCGCCGGCATCTACTCCGGCAAGCACTGGCTGTCGCGCCGGACCGAGGGGGAGTTCTCCTACCGGTACACGGCGGTCGGCGACTCCGACGTCTCGATGCGCCGGTCCACCATGAACGGCTTCCTCCGCGGAGCGTCCGTGCCGAGCGAGGACCTGGTGATGAGCTGGCTCACCGCGGGCTCCGGCACGCCCGACACCCTGCGCGACCGTGTCCCGCTACGCATCGGCCACCCGATGCTCTTCCCGGCGCACCGCGACGTCGTGTTCGTGGCCACCGACTACGACCAGCAGCTCGTCCACCTGGACCGCGGGTTCGTCCGGGACGTCGCTGCCGAACGCTTCGACGTCGGCGCCCGTGAGATGCGCTTCGACCACCTGCGGCCCGCGGACGCCCTGGCCGTCCGGCAGTGGCGCGACTCCCTCGGTGCCCTCGCCCGCGCACTCCGGGAGGGCGGCACCGGCTCGCTCGTCTGGCACGAGGCCAAGCGGCAGGCGGTCGACGCCTTCCTCCGGGTCGTCCCGCCGCAGCTCGACCAGTTGCCCGCGGAGCTGCTGCACCCACGGCAGGCGAAACTCCGTGCCGCGGTCGAGCACATCCACGCGCACGCCGACGACCCGATCACGATCACCGACCTGGCGCAGGTCGCCGGGCTCAGCGTCCGCAGCGTGCAGGAGGCGTTCCGGCGCACGTTCGGGCTGTCGCCGCTGAACTACCTGCGGCAGGTCCGGCTGGACCGGGTCCACGAGGAGCTGCTGGCCCGCGACTCCCGGACGGTCTCGGTCGGGCAGGTCGCCACGCGCCGGGGGTTCGCGCACCTCGGGCGGTTCTCGGGGGCGTACGCGGAGCGGTTCGGCGAGTACCCGAAACAGACGTTGCGGCGGTGAGCCGGGCCTCCCGTCCGTGCCAGCGGACGCTGCGGTGTCCGTGGCGGCGGACACCTCGGCGGACACCCGGAGGCGCTACGGTTCCGCCATGACCGGTACGCCGACGACCGCCGAGGCACCGCCGACCCCCGTCCGGCGTCGGGCACTGCTGTCCTGGGCGCTGTGGGACTGGGGCTCTGCCGCGTTCAACGCCGTCGTCACCACGTTCGTGTTCAGCACCTACCTGGCGAGCCGGGCGTTCGTCGACCCGGCCCTCGTCCGGGCCGAGGGCTCCTCGGCCACCGCAGCTGCCGCCGTCGAGCGTGAACTCGCCCACAACGCCGCGACGGTCTCCACCGCGCTGACCATCGCCGGCCTCGTCGTCGCCCTGGTCGCGCCCGCGATCGGCCGGCTGGCGGACACGTCCGGCCACCGGAAGCGCTCGGTGTTCATCGCCACGATCGGCATCGTCCTGTCGATCGTCGGCATGGTCTTCGTCGCCCCCGAGCAGCCGTACCTGGTGCTCGGCGCCGCCCTCATCGGCATCGGCACGGTCGCGTACGAGATCGCCTGCGTCGGCTACAACGCCATGCTCGGCCAGGTCGCCACCGGGCCGAAGACCGGGCGGGTGTCCGCGATCGGCTGGGCCGCCGGGTACTTCGGCGGCATCGTGCTGCTCATCGTCCTGCTCGTGCTCTGCATCCAGGACTTCGGCGTCGACGGCAAGGGCGGGCTCCTGCAGCTGCCCGCGACGGTCGCCTCCGGGCAGTGGGACGTGCGGGTCGCGATCGGCATCGCCGCGGTCTGGCTCGCCGTCAGCTCGATCCCGCTGTTCGTCGTCGTGCCCGAGGCGCCCGCCGACCCCAGCCGCCGCGGGTCCCTCTGGTCCGCCTACGCCGACCTCGGACGGGACATCGCGCGGCTCTGGCGCACCCGCCGGAACGTCCTGGCCTTCCTGCTGGCCAGCGCGGTGTTCCGCGACGGTGTCGGCGCCGTGTTCACCTTCGGCGGGATCATCGCCGCGCAGGTGTTCGGCTTCAGCTCGTCCGGCGTCATCATGTTCGCGATCGTGGCGAACGTCGTCGCCGGCATCTCCACCGTCGTCTCCGGACGGCTCGACGACCGGTTCGGGTCCCGCCCGCTCATCATGGTGTCCCTGGTCGGCCTGTCGGTGTTCGGCACCGCGGTGTTCTTCGCCGGGTCCGCGCAGGCGTCGTTCTGGGTGCTCGGGCTCGGGCTCTGCATGTTCGTCGGGCCGGTGCAGTCGTCCTCCCGGGCGTACCTGGCGAAGCTCGCGACGCCCGGCCGCGAGGGCGAGCTCTTCGGCCTCTACGCCACCACCGGGCGGGCAGCGTCGTTCATCGCGCCGGCGCTGTTCGGGGTCGCGGTGACGATCGGCGGGTCGACGCGGTACGGGATCCTCGGCGTCGTCGTGGTCCTGATCGCGGGGCTGGTGCTGATGGCGTTCGTCCGCGACGAGCCGGCGGCGGCTGCGCCGGGCGGGTCCGGCGCCCCGGGCGCCCCGGGCGCCCCGGGCGCCTGACGCCTGCCGCCGTCCGCCTGCCGTCCGCCTGCCCGCGGTCTGACGCCGACCGGTCACAACACCCCGCTCACTTCCGTCGAGCGGTCACGAAGCGTCGCTCCGGCACGCTCGGAACGACGGTTCG
>NZ_JASDDD010000033.1:0-37702 GCF_030407555.1 Curtobacterium sp. APC 4022 | reverse complement strand
TGGGCATGCAGGAGGGCCCCCGCAGCCTGCGCTGCGAGGGCCCTCCTGGTGGTGCGGTGCGACTACTTGGACGAGTCCGCGGCGTCGTCCGACTTGGCAGCGGCGTCGGCCTCGACCTCGGCAGCAGCGTCGGTCGTGGTCTCCTCGGCGACCGGGGTCGACTCCTCGGTGGTCTCGGTCTCGTCGACCGGGGCCTCCGTGGTGTCGGTCTCCGTCGCGGCCGGCGCAGCGGCGGCCGGAGCAGCCTTGCGCGAGACCGGAGCCGGCGTGCTCGAGACGGGCTCGAGGACGAGCTCGATCGAGGCGAGGGGAGCGTTGTCGCCCTTGCGGAAGCCGAGCTTCGTGATGCGGGTGTAACCGCCCTGGCGGTCGGCCACCTGCGGCGCGATCTCCGTGAACAGCGTGTGCACGACGGTCTTGTCGCGCAGGGCTGCGATCACACGACGACGAGCGTGCAGGTCGCCACGCTTCGCGAACGTGATGAGGCGCTCGGCGACCGGGCGGAGGCGCTTGGCCTTCGTCTCGGTGGTGGTGATGCGGCCGTGCGTGAACAGGGCGTTGGCGAGGTTGCTCAGGAGCAGGCGCTCGTGGGCGGGACCGCCACCGAGGCGGGGGCCCTTGGTGGGCTTCGGCATGTCAGTTCTCCAGTGGTGATGGTGGTGCGCCCCGTGTCAGGAGCGCGTGCGCGTCAGCGCGAGGTCAGTTGCTGGACTCGTCCTCGTCGTACCCGCTGTAGAAGTGGGCACCATCGAATCCGGGGACGGTGTCCTTGAGGGACAGGCCGAGCTCGGTGAGCTTGTCCTTGACCTCGTCCACCGACTTCTGGCCGAAGTTGCGGATGTTCATGAGCTGCGTCTCCGAGAGGGCGACGAGCTCGGACACCGTGTTGATGCCCTCGCGCTTCAGGCAGTTGTAGCTACGGACCGACAGGTCGAGGTCCTCGATCGGCGTCTGCAGCTCGTTCGACAGCACGGCGTCGACCGGCGCGGGGCCGATCTCGATGCCTTCAGCTGCCGTGTTGAGCTCGCGGGCGAGCCCGAACAGCTCGACGAGCGTACGACCGGCCGACGCGATGGCGTCGCGCGGCGTGATCGCGGGCTTCGACTCGACGTCGACGACCAGGCGGTCGAAGTCCGTGCGCTCACCGGCACGCGTCGCCTCGACGCGGTAGGTGACCTTGAGCACGGGCGAGTAGATCGAGTCGATCGGGATCTGACCGGCCTCGCTGAACTCCGAGCGGTTCTGGGTCGCCGAGACGTAGCCGCGGCCACGCTCGATCGTCAGCTCCAGCTCGAAGCGGGCGGAGTCGTTCAGGGTCGCGATGACGAGGTCCGGGTTGTGGATCTCGACACCGGCCGGCGCGGAGATGTCCGCGGCGGTGACCTGACCGGCACCCTGCTTGCGCAGGTAGGCGGTGATCGGCTCGTCGTGCTCGCTGGAGACGACCAGGCTCTTGATGTTCAGGATGATCTCGGTGACGTCTTCCTTGACACCGGGAACGGTGCTGAACTCGTGGAGGACACCGTCGATGCGGATGCTCGTGACTGCAGCACCGGGGATGGACGAGAGGAGCGTGCGGCGCAGCGAGTTGCCGAGGGTGTACCCGAAGCCCGGCTCGAGCGGTTCGATGACGAAGCGCGAGCGGAATTCGGAGATGGACTCCTCGTTCAGGGTGGGGCGCTGTGCAATGAGCACTGTGGAATTCCTTTCGGCGAAGTGTCCGCTATATGACACTTGGCGGTACGACGGGGCCGGCCGGGCCCCGACGGGTCTGTTTCAGTTGTGATCACGCGCACAGGAGTGCGCGATCGAACGACCAGGAATGGCCGCCCCCACTCGTCCCGGTCAGGGAACGAGCGGGGAACGGCCTGTTGCTCCTCGCGTCAGACGCGGCGGCGCTTCGGCGGGCGGCACCCGTTGTGCGCCTGCGGCGTCACGTCGTTGATCGAACCGACCTCGAGGCCAGCGGCCTGGAGCGAACGGATCGCCGTCTCACGACCGGAACCCGGTCCCTTGACGAAGACGTCGACCTTCTTGACGCCGTGCTCCGCTGCCTGACGAGCAGCCGACTCGGCGGCGAGCTGCGCCGCGAACGGCGTCGACTTGCGCGAGCCCTTGAAGCCGACGGCCCCGGAGGACGCCCAGCTGAGGACGGCACCCGACGGGTCGGTGATGCTGACGATGGTGTTGTTGAACGTGCTCTTGATGTGGGCCTGGCCCACAGCGACGTTCTTCTTCTCCTTGCGGCGCGGCTTGCGCGCGGCGGTCTTGGGGGTAGCCATCGTGATCTCCTATCGAGCCTTCTTCTTGCCTGCCACGGTGCGCTTCGGACCCTTGCGGGTACGAGCGTTCGTCTTGGTGCGCTGACCGCGCACCGGGAGACCGCGACGGTGGCGGAGACCCTCGTAGCTACCGATCTCGACCTTGCGGCGGATGTCGGCGGCGACCTCACGGCGGAGGTCACCCTCCACCTTGAAGGTGCCCTCGATGAAGTCGCGGAGGGCGACGAGCTGGTCGTCGGTGAGGTCCTTGACGCGGATGTCGCCGGAGATGCCGGTCTCCGCGAGCGTCTGGACGGCGCGGGTACGGCCGACCCCGTAGATGTAGGTGAGTGCGATCTCCACGCGCTTCTCGCGCGGGATGTCGACGCCTGCTAGACGTGCCATTGTGCTGGCTGCTCCTGTTGTCGATGGAGGTGTGGCGCAGTGCCGGTGCCCGGGCCTCCGACCCGAGGTGTCCCCCACCCGCTGATGCGGACGGGATCTGACACTGCGTTGTCGATGTTCAGTTGTGGGTCGTGCTCGAGCCGCTGGCAGTCTCGCGACTGGCGGCCCCGGTCGTCCAGCCGGACCGGAGTCCGTCCCGGAGCAGCTCTCGCTGGTCCGTCAGGGACTAGCCCTGGCGCTGCTTGTGACGCGGGTTGCTCTTGCAGATCACCATGACGCGGCCCTTGCGGCGGATGACGCGGCAGTGCTCGCAGATGACCTTGACGCTGGGGTTGACCTTCATTGTTCGTTCCTCGTGCTCGCTGGCTTCGTGCTCGGCGGGTTCGCCTTGCCGTTCCTTTCCAGCTCGCGGATCACTTGTAGCGGTAGACGATCCGGCCGCGGGTCAGGTCGTACGGGCTCAGCTCCACGATCACGCGGTCCTCGGGGAGGATGCGGATGTAGTGCTGGCGCATCTTCCCGGAGATGTGCGCGAGGACCTTGTGTCCGTTGGTCAGCTCAACGCGAAACATCGCGTTGGGCAGAGCTTCGAGCACCGAGCCTTCGATCTCGATGACGCCGTCTTTCTTGGCCATAGCCTCACTGTCGCTTGGTTGGATTACCGGTGTGATCCCCGAGCCGGTCTGCGGGTTCGGGCGCCACGCCAGAAGGCATGGCACACCAAAGATCGATCTTATGTGGTAGACGGCGGATTGCCAAGTGCTGGTTCGACCTTCCGCGAGTCGGGGGCCCGTCCAGAGCCCGAGGAGCACCCCAGTGCAGGGGACGGAGCGCGCTCCGCGGTGCGCAGGGACGCCGTTCCACAGCGACCTCATGCCTTCTCCGTCGTCGACACGGAGCCCGGAGCCGTACGGTGACCGGAGCCCTGATCGAAGGAGGACACCCGTGCCCGACGCCCCCGGCCGCCCGCGCCCCGTCGCGCGCCACGGTCGACTCCCCCGCCGACGCGGGTGGACGACCCTCCTCACCGTCGTCGCCGCAGCGGCTGCGGTGGTCCTGGTCAGCGGCACCAGCGTCGCCACGATCGCCGCCGCGCAGCTCGCCACCTCGACCAGGACCGTGCCGCTGAGCACCGACGACCAGAGCACCGCGAAGACCGCCGACATCACCGCCATCAAGGGCGGCGCGAACATCCTGCTCATCGGCAGTGACACCCGCGTCGGACAGTTCGATTCCGACGAGGACGTCGAGGGTGCCCGCAACGACGTCACGATGCTCGTGCACGTCTCCGAGGACCACCAGCAGCTCACCGCCGTCAGCTTCCCCCGTGACCTCATGGTCCCGATCCCGGCCTGCACCAACCCGGAGACCGGCACCACCTACCCCGCAGCGGCATCCGCGCAGTTCAACACCGCGCTCGGCAACGGCGGCGTCTCGTGCGTCGTCGACACCGTCGAGAACCTCACCGGCCTGACCGTCCCCTACGCCGGACTCATCACCTTCGACGGCGTCATCGAGATGTCGAACGCCCTCGGCGGGGTCGACGTCTGCGTGGCGTCCCGGATCGACGACTCCTTCACCGGGCTGCACCTCAGCGCCGGCGCGCACTCGCTGCAGGGCACGGACGCACTCGCCTTCCTGCGGTCCCGGCACGGCGTCGGTGACGGCAGCGACCTGGCCCGGATCAGCTCGCAACAGGTGTTCCTGTCGGCACTCCTCCGTCAGGTGACGTCGAACGGCACGCTCTCGAACCCGCTCACGCTCTACAAACTGGCCGGTGCCGCGCTGTCGAACATGACCCTGTCGGACGGCCTCGCCCAGACCCGGACCCTCGTCGGACTCGCCTCCACCCTGCGCGGCATGAGCACGTCGAGCATGCTCTTCGTGCAGTACCCGGTCGTCGACGACCCCGCGGACCCGGCCCGGGTGGTCGTGGACGAGACGAACGCCCATGCCCTCAACGTGGCCCTGCAGACGGACGAGCGGACGTCGCTGAGCGATTCCTCGACGGGCCGTGCCTCCCGGGAGTCGTCCGGCACCGCGAGTCCGTCGCCGACGTCCGCTCCGTCGACCCCGGCGGGCTCCTCCTCCGCGGCGACCTCCGAGTCCAGCACACCGGCTCCGGAGACCACGACGACGAGCAGCCCGTCCTCGACGCCGCTGCCGTCGTCGATCACCGGGCAGAGCGCAGCCGAACAGACCTGCTCGGTGGGGAACTGACCGTCGTCTCGCGGCGACGACGTGGCCGGGCCACGACATGACGGGAGGCCCGTTGCCGGCTGGCGACGGGCCTCCCGTCATGCGGGTGGTGCGCTGGCACCGGCCGCGCGCCCGTCCACGCATGCTCGCCGGCGCAGACTCGTCGATGCGTGCTCGCCGAAGCGGGCTCGCCGACGCAGGCTCGCCGGGGCGCGCTCTCCGGAGCGGACAGGCCGGACGGCACCGACCGGAACGCTCGGCCCGGCCTGCTCCGCTCGGAGCGCTAAGGGACGGGGACCGGGGTCACGCCCAGCGGCTCGAGCGCCGCTGCACCGCCGTCAGCGGCCGTCAGGACCCAGATGCCGCCCGCGTGCACCGCGACGCTGTGCTCCCAGTGCGCGGCGTCGGACCCGTCGAGCGTACGCACCGTCCACTCGTCGGCGTCCGTCGAGCTGTCGATCGTGCCGGCGGTCACCATCGGCTCGATCGCGACGGCCAGGCCGGGCTTGACGGCGGGACCCGCGCCGCGGACGCGGTAGTTGAAGACCGGCGGTTCCTCGTGCATCGAACGACCGATGCCGTGACCGGTGAAGTCCTCGACGATGCCCCACTCGCCGGTCTCGTCGATGGCGTCCTCGACCGCCGCACCGACCTCGTGCAGGTTCTTCGCGTGCGCCAGCGCGGCGACCCCGTGCCAGAGCGACCGCTCCGTGGTGTCGCACAGCTTCTGGCGGGCCGCCGTCGTGTCCGCGTCGCCGCCGGGTACGACGGTGCTGAAAGCGCTGTCGCCGTTCCATCCGTCAACCTCGGCACCGGCGTCGACCGAGACGATGTCGCCGGGTTCGAGCACGCGGTCACCCGGGATGCCGTGCACGATCTCGTCGTTCACCGACACGCACAGGGTGTGGCGGTAGCCGGGCACCAACTGGAAGTTCGGCACACCGCCGCCGTCGCGGATCGTCTGCTCGGCGATCGCGTCGAGCTCACCCGTGGTGATGCCCGGCCGGATCGCGGCACGCACGGCGTCGAGCGCCTGTGCGGTGAGGAGCCCGGGCCGCACCATGGCGCGGAGCTCCTCGGGGGTCTTGTAGATCGAGGGCTTCCGGAAGCGTGACACGGACTGCCTGGTCAGACCGAGGCGGCGAGACCGCGGGCGGACAGTGCCGCAGCGATCCGGTCACCGACCTCGTCGACGCCGCCGAGGCCGTCGACGTCCACGACCAGTCCACGCTGCTGGTACACGGCGACGAGCGGGGCGGTCTGCTCCTGGTACACCTGCTGGCGCCGACGGATGGTCTGCTCGTTGTCGTCCGCGCGACCCTGTTCGCTCGCACGGTTCATGAGCCGACCGACCAGGGCGTCCTGGTCAGCAACCAACTGCACGACGGCGTCGATCCCGGTGCCGTGCTCAGCGAGCAGCCCGTCCAGGTACTCCACCTGAGCGGGCGTCCGCGGATAGCCGTCGAGCAGGAAGCCCTGTGCGGCGTCCGGCTCGGCCAGGCGGTCGCGCACCAGTTCGTTCGTCAGGTCGTCGGGGACGTACTCCCCCGCGTCCATGATCGCCTTGGCCCGCTGTCCGAGGGGCGTGCCCTCCGAGACGTTCTTCCGGAAGATGTCCCCGGTCGAGATCGCCGGCACGCCGAACGAAGTGGCGATCCGGCCGGCCTGCGTGCCCTTCCCGGCTCCGGGAGGTCCGACGATGATGAGACGTGCGCTCAACGGAGAAGCCCTTCGTAGTGACGCTGCTGCAGCTGCGAGTCGATCTGCTTCACCGTCTCGAGACCGACACCCACGATGATCAGGATGCTGGCACCGCCGAACGGGAAGTTCTGGTTCGCGCCGAACAGCGCCAGTGCTGCGAGCGGGATGAGGGCGATGAGACCGAGGTACAGCGCACCGGGCAGCGTGACCCGGGTCAGGACGTAGTCGAGGTACTCAGCGGTCGGGCGTCCGGCACGGATGCCCGGGATGAACCCGCCGTACTTCTTCATGTTGTCGGCGACCTCTTCGGGGTTGAAGGTGATCGCGACGTAGAAGTACGTGAAACCGACGATGAGCAGGAAGTACAGGACCATGTAGAACCAGTTGTCACCCGAGGTCAGGTTGCTCTGGATCCAGGTCACCCACGGGGCCGGCGCAGAACCGTCCGAGGGCTGGTTGAACTGGGCGATCAGCGCCGGCAGGTAGAGCAGCGACGACGCGAAGATGACGGGCACGACGCCGGCCATGTTCACCTTGATCGGGATGTAGGTGTTGTTGCCGCCGTAGGTCCGCCGCCCGACCATGCGCTTGGCGTACTGCACCGGGATCCGTCGTTGCGACTGCTCGACGAACACGACGGCCATCATGATCACCAGTCCGACCAGGATCACGAAGAGGAAGAGCTCGAAGGACTGCGACTGCTCGATGGCCCAGAGCGCGGAGGGGAACTGCGCGGCGATCGAGGTGAAGATGAGGAGCGACATGCCGTTGCCGATGCCGCGCTCGGTGACGAGCTCGCCCATCCACATGATGAGGCCGGTACCGGCGGTCAGGGTGATGACCATCAGCAGGATCGCGTACCAGCTGTCGTTCGAGATGATCGACGTGCAGGACGCCGAGGCGCTCGTGCCGAACAGCGCGCCCGAGCGGGCGACGGTGATCAGGGTGGTGGACTGCAGCACGCCCAGCGCGATGGTGAGGTAGCGCGTGTACTGCGTCAGCTTGGCCTGACCGGACTGGCCCTCCTTGTAGAGGGAGTCGAAGTGCGGGATGACCACGCGCAGCAGCTGCACGATGATCGACGACGTGATGTACGGCATGATCCCGAGCGCGAAGACCGAGAGCTTCAGCAGTGCCCCGCCGGAGAACAGGTTGATCAGGTCGTAGAGGCCGCCGGACGACGACGCGGACGCCAGGCAGGCCTGGACGCTGGCGTAGTCGACGAACGGTGCGGGGATGTACGAGCCCAGGCGGAACAGCGCGATGATCGCCAGGGTGAAGCCGATCTTCTTGCGAAGATCTGGGGTGCGCATGATGCGCGCGACCGCTCTGAACACGAGTTACTCCGAACTTCTGTGACCGGTCTGGCCGGTCGAGCCGGGCGAGGTGCCCGTGGCCGGAAGCGCCGACCCCGTGGCCCGTTGACGCACGTCGAACGACGCCGTCTTGTCGGGCCTGCCATCAAGGAAACCGTAACGGCGGCCCGCGCGCAATGCGCGGGCCGCCGACGGGGGACTACTTGGTGACGGTGCCGCCCGCCGCCACGATCTTCTCCTCGGCGGATGCCGAGACCTTGTCGACCGTGACCGTGAGCTTCACGCTGATGTCACCCTGACCGAGAACCTTGACCTTCTCGTTCTTGCGGACGGCGCCCTTGGCGACCAGGTCCGCGACGGTGACGTCGCCACCGTTCGGGTAGAGCTCCGCGATCTTGTCCAGGTTCACGGGCTGGTACTCGACACGGAACGGGTTCTTGAACCCGCGGAGCTTCGGGGTGCGCATGTGCAGCGGCATCTGCCCACCCTCGAAGCCGACCTTGACCTGGTAACGAGCCTTCTGGCCCTTGGTACCACGGCCGGCGGTCTTGCCCTTCGAGCCCTCACCGCGACCAACACGGGTGCGGTCCTTCTTCGAGCCAGCGGCCGGACGAAGGTGGTGCACCTTCAGGATCTGGACGCGCTCGTTCTTCTCGTCGCTCATGCGTCGACCTCCTCGACCTTCACGAGGTGCGCCACCGTTGCGACGTACCCGCGGTTCTGGGCGTTGTCCTCACGCAGGACCGTACGGCCGATGCGCTTGAGACCCAGGCTGCGGAGCGTGTCGCGCTGGTACTGCTTCTCGCTGATGACGGACTTCGTCTGCGTGATCTTCAGCATGGCCATCAGGCACCTGCCTTCTCGTTCGCGGCGGTACGCGCAGCTGCTTCGGCCTTCAGCAGGCGAGCCGGCACGACGTGGTCGACGGGGAGGCCACGACGTGCTGCGACGGCGCGGGGCTCCTCGAGCTGCTTGAGGGCCTCGACCGTGGCGTGCACGATGTTGATGGTGTTCGACGAGCCGAGCGACTTGCTCAGGACGTCGTGGATGCCGGCGCACTCGAGCACGGCGCGGACCGGACCACCGGCGATGACACCGGTACCGGCAGCGGCCGGACGAAGGAGGACGACGCCAGCGGCGGCTTCACCCTGCACCGGGTGCGGGATCGTGTTGCCGACGCGGGGGACGCGGAAGAAGTTCTTCTTGGCCTCTTCGACGCCCTTCGAGATGGCGGTCGGGACCTCGCGGGCCTTGCCGTAGCCGACGCCCACCAGACCGTTGCCGTCACCGACGACGACGAGAGCCGTGAAGCTGAAGCGACGACCACCCTTGACGACCTTGGAGACGCGGTTGATGGTGACGACGCGCTCGAGGAACTGGCTGTCGCCACCTCGCCCGCTCCGGTCGTTGCCGCCGCGGCCACCCTGCTGGCGGTCACGGCCGCCACCGCTGCCGCCACCACGGCGGCCACGGTTGTCGACGGAGTCGCGGTTGTTCGAAGCCGAACCCGCCGCGGTCTCGACGGGACGCTCGACGACGGGGACCTCAGGCTCCTTGGCCGCGGGGGCCTTGGCGTCTGCGTCAGTCGTCTCGGCAGCGTCGGTGCTCTCCGTGGCGGTGTCCGCCTCGGTCGGCGCCGCAGCGGTCGTGTCGACCTCGGCGTCGGTCGTGGCCTCGGCCTTGACCTCGGCGTCGTCGTTGGTGTTCGCGATGTCGCTCACAGGTTCAGCCCTCCTTCACGGGCACCGTCGGCGATCGCGGCGACGCGACCGGCGTACTTGCTACCACCGCGGTCGAAGACCACGGCCTCGACGCCAGCCGACTTCGCACGCTCGGCGACGAGCTCGCCGACACGACGGGCCTTGGCGGTCTTGTCGCCGTCGAACGAGCGGAGGTCGGCCTCCATCGTCGATGCGCTGGCGAGGGTGTGACCCTTCGCGTCGTCGATGACCTGGACGAACACGTGACGTGACGACCGGGTGACGGCGAGGCGGGGACGGGTCTCGGTCCCGGTGATCTTCTTCCGGAGACGGTTGTGGCGGCGGGCCTTGGCTGCCGCCTTGCTCTTGCCTCGAGTACGAGTTCCGATGGCCATGATCACTTACCTGACTTTCCGGCCTTGCGGCGCACGATCTCGCCGGCGTAGCGGACACCCTTGCCCTTGTAGGGCTCGGGCTTGCGCAGCTTGCGGATGTTGGCCGCGACCTCACCGACGAGCTGCTTGTCGATGCCGTTCACGGTGACCTTGTTGTTGCCCTCGACGGCGAAGCTGATGCCTGCCGGCGGGTTGACCGTGATCGGGTGGGAGTACCCGAGCGCGAATTCGAGGTCGCTGCCCTTGGCGGCGACGCGGTAACCGGTCCCGACGACCTCGAGGCCCTTGGAGTAGCCCTGGGTGACGCCGATGATCTGGTTCGCGATGAGCGACCGGGTGAGGCCGTGCAGCGCGCGGGAGGAACGCTCGTCGTCCGGGCGGCTGACGAGGACCTGGTTGTCCTCGACGGTGGCCTGGATGGGCTCAGCGATGACGAGCGTGAGCTCGCCCTTCGGGCCCTTGACGGCGACGTTCTGGCCGTCGACCGAGACGGTCGCTCCGGCCGGGATGTCGATGGGGAGACGTCCGATACGAGACATGATCGATCACCAAACGTAGGCGAGGACTTCCCCACCCACGCCCTTCTGCTCGGCTTCGCGGTCGGTCAGGAGCCCCGAGGAGGTCGACAGGATCGCCACGCCGAGGCCACCGAGGACACGGGGCAGCTCGGTCGACTTCGCGTAGACACGGAGGCCCGGCTTCGAGACGCGCTTGATGCCGACGATCGAACGCTCGCGATCGGGGCCGTACTTGAGTTCGATGGTCAGGGTCTGCCCGACGCGGGCGTCCTCGACCTTCCACTCGCTGATGAAACCCTCACGCTTGAGGATGTCAGCGATGGTCTGCTTGAGCTTGGAGCTCGGAAGCGAGACGGCGTCGTGGTGCGCCGAGTTCGCGTTCCGCAATCTGGTCAGCATGTCTGCGACCGGATCAGTCATCGTCATGATGCGTATCCGTTCTTCGTCCGGTTTCGATCACCCGTTCCACGAGTGCCGACCTCGACGATCGATGTGATCCCAGGGCGGTTCCCCGGGATCGGTGTGACTTCGTGCGTGCGGGCCGGAGGAGATGAACTCCTCCGGCCCGCACCGCCCGGAGTAGCTTAGACCGTCTGCTCGCCCGAACGGAACGGGAAGCCGAGCTGACGGAGCAGCGCGCGGCCTTCGTCGTCCGTCTTCGCGGTGGTCACGACAGTGATGTCGAAGCCACGCACGCGGTCGATGCGGTCCTGGTCGATCTCGTGGAACACGCTCTGCTCCGAGAGACCGAAGGTGTAGTTGCCGTTGCCGTCGAACTGGCGGTCGCTCAGACCACGGAAGTCGCGGATGCGCGGGAGCGCCAGCGACAGCAGGCGGTCCAGGAACTCCCACGCACGGTCACCACGGAGGGTGACGTGTGCGCCGATGGCCTGGCCCTCACGCAGCTTGAACTGCGCGATGGACTTGCGGGCCAGCGTGACCTGCGGCTTCTGACCCGTGATCGCCGTGAGGTCCTTGATGGCACCTTCGATGATCTTCGAGTCGCGAGCGGCCTCACCGACACCGGTGTTGACGACGACCTTGACCAGGCCGGGGACCTGGTTGACGTTCCCGTAACCGAACTGCTCGGTCAGGGCCGCCTTGATCTCGTTGCGGTACTTCTGCTTCAGGCGCGGCTGAACTTTCTCAGCAGTCGCGGCAGTCGTGTCGGTCATCAGAGCTTCTCACCAGACTTCTTGGCGTAGCGGACGCGGACGGTCTTGGTGACGCCGTCCTTCTCCACCTCTTCGTTGCGGAAGCCGACGCGGGTCGGCTTCTTGGTCTTCGGGTCGACGATCGCGACGTTCGACACGTGGATCGGAGCTTCGTGCTGCTCGATGCCACCGGTCTTCGAGCCGCGCTGGGTCTGACCGACGCGGACGTGCTTGGTCACGAAGTTGATGCCCTCGACGACCAGACGGTCGCCGCGGACCTCGATGACCTTGCCCTGCTTGCCGCGGTCGCCGCCACGCTCCTGCGTGGCACCGGTGATGACCTGGACCAGGTCACCCTTCTTGATGTTCGCCATGGCTTACAGCACCTCCGGCGCGAGCGAGATGATCTTCATGAACTTCTTGTCACGGAGCTCGCGACCGATCGGCCCGAAGATACGGGTTCCGCGCGGGTCGCCGTCAGCCTTGAGGATCACTGCCGCGTTCTCGTCGAACTTGATGTAGGAGCCGTCGGCACGACGGGTCTCCTTCTTGGTGCGAACGATGACCGCCTTGACGACGTCACCCTTCTTCACGTTGCCGCCGGGGATGGCGTCCTTCACCGTGGCGACGATGACGTCACCGAGGCCGGCGTAGCGACGACCCGAGCCGCCGAGAACACGGATGGTGAGGATCTCCTTGGCGCCCGTGTTGTCAGCCACCTTCAGGCGGGATTCCTGCTGAATCACTGTTGTCTCCTGTTCCGAAGCGGGCCGAGGCCTACTTGGCCTTCTCGAGGATCTCGACCAGGCGCCAGCGCTTCGTGGCGCTGAGGGGACGGGTCTCGCTGATGACGACCAGGTCGCCGACACCGGCGGAACCCTGCTCGTCGTGGGCCTTGACCTTCGACGTGCGACGGATGACCTTGCCGTAGAGGGGGTGCTTCACGCGGTCCTCGACCTCGACGACGATCGTCTTGTCCATCTTGTCGCTCGTGACGTAGCCACGACGGGTCTTGCGGTAGCCGCGGGTGACGGCGGCGGAGTCCTTCTCTTCGGTGGCCATCAGTTCTCCTCGGCGGTCGCGGCCTCGGTCGACTCAGCCGGCTTCTCGGCCTTCTTCGACGACTTCTTGGCCTTCGGGGCGGTCTCGACGGGCGCGGGCGTGGCACGGATGCCGAGCTCGCGCTCACGGAGCACGGTGTAGATGCGCGCGATGTCGCGCTTGACGGCACGGAGACGGCCGTGGCTCTCCAGCTGGCCGGTGGCCGACTGGAAGCGGAGGTTGAACAGCTCCTCCTTGGCCTTCTTCAGCTCGTCAGCGAGACGCTCGTTCTCGAACGTGTCGAGCTCCGTCGGACGGAGCTCCTTGGAACCGATCGCCATTATGCGTCGCCCTCCTCGCGCTTGATGATGCGTGCCTTGAGGGGCAGCTTGTGAATTGCACGGGTCAGTGCCTCGCGAGCGACTTCGTCGCTCACACCGGCGAGCTCGAAGAGCACGCGACCCGGCTTGACGTTGGCGACCCACCACTCGGGCGAACCCTTACCGGAACCCATTCGGGTCTCAGCCGGCTTCTTGGTCAGCGGGCGGTCCGGGTAGATGTTGATCCACACCTTGCCGCCACGCTTGATGTGACGCGTCATGGCGATACGAGCGGACTCGATCTGACGGTTGGTCACGTAGGCCGGGGTGAGCGCCTGGATTCCGTACTCACCGAAGGAGACCTTCGTGCCACCGGTCGCCTGGCCCGAACGCTTCGGGTGGTGCTGCTTGCGGTGCTTGACTCGACGGGGGATAAGCATGGTTACGCCTCAACTCCTGCGCCGGCCGGCGCGTCCTGCGGGGCCTGCTGCTCGCGACGGTCGCCACCGCGCTCGTTGCGGTCGCCACGGGGGCCGCCGCCACGACGGTCGTTGCCGCCGCCACGACGCTCCGGGCGCGACGAACGCTGGTTCGCCTGCTCGCGAGCGAGCTCCTTGTTCGTGATGTCGCCCTTGTAGATCCAGACCTTCACGCCGATGCGACCGAAGGTGGTGCGAGCCTCGTAGAAGCCGTAGTCGATGTTCGCGCGGAGGGTGTGCAGGGGCACGCGGCCCTCGCGGTAGAACTCCGAGCGGGACATCTCGGCGCCACCGAGGCGGCCCGACACCTGGATGCGGACACCCTTGGCGCCGGCGCGCTGTGCACCCTGCAGGCCCTTGCGCATGGCGCGACGGAACGCGACACGAGCGGAGAGCTGCTCGGCGATGCCCTGCGCGACGAGCTGGGCCTCGGTCTCGGGGTTCTTGACCTCGAGGATGTTGAGCTGGATCTGCTTCTTGGTGAGCTTCTCGAGCTCGCTCCGGATGCGCTCCGCCTCGGCGCCGCGGCGACCGATGACGATGCCCGGGCGCGCCGTGTGGATGTCCACGCGGACGCGGTCACGGGTGCGCTCCAGCTCGATGCGGGCAACGCCCGCGCGGTCGAGGCTCTTCGTCAGGAACTGACGGATCTTGACGTCCTCGGCCACGAAGTCGGCGTAACGCTGACCCTTCTTCGTGCTGTCGGCGAACCAGTGGGAGATGTGGTCCGTCGTGATCCCGAGACGGAAGCCGTACGGGTTGACCTTCTGGCCCATTACTTGCTCGCCTTCTTGCTCGTCGCGGCGGCCTCGGCCTCATCCGGCGTCGCGAGGACGACCGTGATGTGGCTCGTGCGCTTGTTGATGCGGAAGGCGCGGCCCTGGGCGCGCGGCTGGAACCGCTTCAGGGTCGTGCCCTCGTCGACGAAGACGCTGCTCACGTAGAGGTCGCGCTCGTCGAGGAAGCTGTTCGTCGAGTCCGCCTTGACCCGTGCGTTCGCGATCGCCGAGGCGACCAGCTTGTACACGGGCTCGGAAGCGCCCTGGGGGGCGAACTTCAGGATGGCGAGCGCCTCGTGGGCCTGCTTGCCGCGGATCAGCTGGATGACGCGACGGGCCTTCTGAGGCGTGACGCGGATGTGTCGCACGCGTGCGATCGACTCCACCATTTCGTTCCTCCTCTGCGTCGCCGCGTTAGCGGCGACGGCCCTTCTTGTCGTCCTTCACGTGGCCGCGGAAGGTGCGGGTCGGCGCGAACTCGCCGAGCTTGTGACCGACCATCGACTCGGTGACGAAGACCGGGATGTGCTTCCGGCCGTCGTGCACGGCGATGGTGTGACCGAGCATGTTCGGGACGATCATCGACCGTCGCGACCACGTGCGGATCACGTTCTTGGTGTTGGCCTCGTTCTGCGTGACGACCTTGCGGAGCAGGTGCTCGTCGACGAAGGGGCCCTTCTTCAGACTGCGTGGCATCTTCGGAACTCCTACTTGCGCTTCTTGCCGGCGTTACGGCGACGGACGATGAGCTTGTCGCTCGGCTTGTTCGGCTTGCGCGTACGACCCTCGGCCTGGCCCCAGGGGCTGACCGGGTGACGGCCACCGGAGGTCTTGCCTTCACCACCACCGTGCGGGTGGTCGACCGGGTTCATCGCGACACCACGCACCGTCGGGCGGACGCCCTTCCAGCGCATGCGGCCGGCCTTGCCCCAGTTGATGTTCGACTGCTCGGCGTTGCCGACCTCGCCGATCGTGGCGCGGCAGCGGGCGTCGACGTTGCGGACTTCACCCGACGGCAGACGGAGCTGCGCGTAGGGGCCGTCCTTGGCGACGAGACGCACCGAGGCGCCGGCGGAGCGGGCGAGCTTGGCGCCGCCACCGGGGCGGAGCTCGATCGCGTGCACGACCGTACCGACCGGGATGTTGCGCAGCGGCAGGTTGTTGCCGGGCTTGATGTCAGCGCCGGGGCCCGTCTCGACGACGTCGCCCTGCTTGAGCTTGTTCGGCGCGATGATGTAGCGCTTGGTGCCGTCCACGAAGTGCAGGAGCGCGATGCGCGCCGTGCGGTTCGGGTCGTACTCGATGTGAGCGACCTTGGCGTCGACGCCGTCCTTGTCCGCACGACGGAAGTCGATCACGCGGTACTGGCGCTTGTGGCCACCACCGATGTGACGGGTCGTGATGCGGCCCGAGCTGTTCCGGCCACCGGTCTTCGGCAGCGGACGGAGCAGGGACTTCTCCGGGGTGGAACGAGTGATCTCGGCGAAGTCGGAGACCGAGGAGCCGCGACGACCGGGGGTCGTGGGCTTGTAGTTACGAATAGCCATGATTTATCCCTCTGGTCCTCAGCCGACAGCCGTGAAGATGTCGATCGAACCGGACTTGAGCGTCACGATGGCGCGCTTGGTGTCCTTGCGCTTGCCGATCCCGAACTTGGTCCGGCGGGTCTTGCCCGGACGGTTCAGCGTGTTGATGCCGGCGACCTTGACGTCGAAGATCTTCTCGATCGCGAGCTTGATCTCGGTCTTGTTCGCACGGGGGTCCACGAGGAACGTGTACTTGCCCTGGTCGATGAGGCCGTAGCTCTTCTCCGACACGACCGGCGAGATGATGATGTCGCGCGGGTCCTTGTTGAAGCCGCTCATGCGGTGATCTCCTTCGCGGTCTTCGACGCGATGAAGGCGTCGAGGGCGCTCTTGCTGAAGACGACGGCGTCCGCACGGAGGACGTCGTAGGCGTTCAGCTGGCCGTACGAGAGCGCGTGGACGTTCGGCAGGTTGCGGACGCTCTTGAGCGTCAGCTCGTCGCCCGACTCGAGCACGATGAGCACGTGCTTGACGGGTGCGACCTTCTCGAGCAGCGTGCGAGCGGTCTTGGTCGACGGCAGTTCTGCCTCGACGAAGCCCTCCACAGCGGAGATGCGGCCACCGCGGGCGCGGTCCGAGAGCGAGCCGAGCAGAGCTGCGGCGATCATCTTCTTCGGGGTGCGCTGCGAGTAGTCACGCGGGGTCGGTCCGTGGACGACGCCACCACCGGTGTGCTCCGGAGCGCGGACCGAACCCTGACGGGCGCGGCCGGTGCCCTTCTGCTTGAACGGCTTGCGACCCGAGCCGCGGACTTCGCCACGGTTCTTGGTCTTGTGGGTGCCCTGACGCGCGGCGGCGAGCTGCGCGGTGACGACCTGGTGGATGAGCGGGACGTTGGTCTCGACGTCGAAGATCGCTGCGGGGAGCTCGACGGAGCCGGACTTCACGCCCGAGGCGTCGAGGACGTCGATCGTGGTTGCGGTCGTGGTGGCCATGATCACTTACCCTTCACGGCGGTGCGGACGAAGACGGAACGGCCACGAGCACCGGGGACGGCGCCCTTGACGAGCAGCAGACCCTTCTCGGCGTCGACGGCGTGGACCGTGAGGTTGAGGACGGTCACGCGGTCGCCACCCATACGACCGGCCATGCGCATGCCCTTGAAGACACGCGACGGGGTCGAGGAGGCGCCGATCGAACCGGGCTTGCGGTGGTTGCGGTGCGAACCGTGCGAGGCGGAGACACCGGCGAAGTTGTGACGCTTCATGACACCGGCGAAGCCCTTGCCCTTGCTGGTGCCGACGACGTCGACCTTCTGGCCGGCCTCGAACGTGTCGACGGTCAGCTCCTGACCGAGCGAGTACTCCGCGGAGTCGTTCGTGCGGATCTCGGTGAGGGTGCGACGCGGCGTGACACCGGCGGCCTCGAAGTGGCCAGCGGCCGGCTTGTTCACCTTGCGGGGGTCGATCTGGCCCGCGGCGATCTGGATCGCCTCGTAGCCGTCGCGCTCGATGTTGCGGATCTGGGTGACCACGTTCGGGCCGACCTCGATCACGGTGACGGGGATGAACTTGTTGTTCTCGTCCCACACCTGGGTCATCCCGAGCTTCTTGCCGAGGAGGCCCTTGACGGTCTTGGTTGAGTTCGCCATGAGTTCCAGCCCCCTTACAGCTTGATCTCGATGTTGACGTCGGCCGGGAGGTCGAGACGCATGAGCGAGTCGACGGCCTTCGGCGTCGGGTCGACGATGTCGATGACCCGCTTGTGCGTGCGCTTCTCGAAGTGCTCGCGCGAGTCCTTGTACTTGTGAGGGGAACGGATCACGGGGATCACGTTCTTCTCGGTGGGGAGCGGCACCGGGCCGACCACAGTTGCACCGGCACGGGTCACCGTGTCGACGATCTTCCGGGCCGACGTGTCGATGACCTCGTGGTCGTACGACTTGAGCCGGATGCGGATCTTCTGTCCCGCCATGTGTTTTCCTGTCCTCTCTGCGCCGCGCACCCTCAGGCCGCCTGACGCCGCCGGGGCTCCGCTGTCGCGTGCCCGGCTGTTTACGTGAACCACCGGCTCCACCGCAGGGGATGACCGCTGTTCTCCTGTCAACCGCGCGAGTACCCGGGGCACACGCGTGGGCATGTCGCCACCCGCGCACCGAGGTGCTGGCGGATGTCGAACGTGTTCTGCTGCCTGCGGCCCAACCCAGCCCTGCTGGACAAGGGGGTTGTGCACTGTCAGAGCAGTGACCCCACGGGCGCGAGCACCCGCGGAACTTCGGAACCGGACAAGTCTCCCATAGGCCCCGCATCCGTGCAACCCGGGCGTGTCGCGATCTGGGCGGCGTGTCGAGGAGCCCGCCACGGGCCTCCCGGACCGCCTCCCGACGGCTGTCCGGAGCCGGTCTGGAGGCTCGGGTCACGCCCGCCGGTCCGGCTCACCACCGAGGCTCCGCAGCACCGCTGTTAGCCTTCGGAGATGCCCGAACTCGATGTGCTCGCCGACCCCTCCGACCCGGCTGTCCAGCGACTCAGCGACCTCGCCAAGCCCGCACGTGGCACCGTCCGGACCGCGATCGTCGAGGACCAGGAGCCGCTCGTGCAGGCCCTGCGTGCCGGCGTCCGGTTCGTCGAGGTCTACGGGGAGTCCACGCGCGAGTTCCCCGCTGACCTGGCCGCCCTGTGCGCCGAACTCCAGGTGCCGGTGCGGCTCGTCGAACCCGCGGTGCTGACGAAGGTGTTCCGGAGCGAGAAGCGCCCGAAGGTCTTCGGCGTCGCGAACATCCCGGCACCCGCGCGCTTCTCGGCGCTGGCGGAGGGCACGGGCGACGTGCTGGTCCTCGACGGGGTGAAGATCGTCGGCAACATCGGCGCCATCGTCCGCACCGCCGTCGGTCTCGGTGCGCGCGGCGTGGTCCTCGTCGACAGCGACCTGGCGACCATCGCCGACCGCCGTGTGGTCCGCGCCAGCCGTGGGCACGTGTTCTCGGTCCCGGTGCTGCTCGAGACCCGCGAGCGCGTCGCCCGCTGGCTCGGCGAGTCCGGCCTGCGGGTCGTCGACGTCGACATGGACGGCTCGCTCTCCCCCGAGTCGCTCGGCGCGCTGGAGGGCGACGTGGCGCTGCTGCTCGGCGCTGAGAAGACCGGCGCGTCGGACGTGCTGCAGGACCTCGCGGCCGACACCGTCTCGGTCCCGATCGACAGTCGTGTCGAGTCGCTCAACGTCTCCGTCGTCGCCGGCATCGTCCTCTACGCCCGCAGTCGCCGGAACGCCTGACCTCCGGACGGAGAACACCGAACGCCCCGGTCCGCTCGTGCGGTCCGGGGCGTTCTCGGCATCCGGGGATCAGTCCTCGGGCAGCGGCGGGACGAACCACGGCGGGAAGACCGCCACACGGGGAGCGGGACCACCCTGCTCGGCGAAGACGGCCTTCACCTGCTGGCGGACCCGGTCGTTCGGCACACCCACCAGGGCGACCGACGACAGCGGCACGCGCGGCCCGGCCAGCAGCTCCACGCCGTGCATCGACGGATCGGTGATGTCGGTGCGGCGGAGGAGGTTCGTCGCCGCGTCCGGGCCGACCGCGAAGCGCACGTCCGGGTCGTCGGCGTCGGTGTCCGCCAGGATCACGGACGCACCGAAGGCGGTCGTCGGCACCACGAGGACGACGAACTCGGTCGCACGCGTCCGACGAGCGGCATCCGACCAGCGGTCCTCCTCCGCGCCGGAGCGGAGCTCGTCCCACCGGCGGGCGTCGGGCGAGAGGGTGAACGGCACGTGGCCGGCCACGCTGGAACCGTCGGGGGCGGTGGCCGCACCACGAGCCTCCCGGGTGGCGGCGGAGCTGACGTCGACCGCCGGCGTCGCTTGGTCGGACGCCAGGACGGCGCCCTCGGCGACGATGCCCGCGAGGTTGTCGATGTGGGTGACGTGGTGGGCGCGCAGCGCACCGAAGTCACGGGTCGCCGGCAGGACCTGCTCGGGGACCTTGCCACCCGGCGTCGACGGGGTCGACCGCAGCGACGTGGTCACACGGGTCCGCCGTGGCGTCGGGGTCTTGATGATGTCTTCCGGATCACGCTGCCGTGGGGAGCAGATGTCGCAGAGTTCGATGGGGAAACCGTGGATGCACTCGTCGGTCACGACTGATGGGTCCTTCCGTGCCTCGTGGGGTGAGCGGGCACGACCACCAACGCTACGTCATCCCGGCGCCGCCGACGACCGTTCACGATCCCACCTCGTCATTGTCGGTAGAGCAGCGCCCGGACCTCGGACTCGGCCGCGTGCAGTCGGTCGGGGTCGATCGTCTCGCCGTGTTCGTACGCGTCGAGCAGCCTGGGGTCGATGTAACTCTGTCTCGCGACGGTCGGTGTGTTGCCCAGCACCTCGCTGGCGGCCTTGACGGCGTGCGAGATCGCCTTCTTCCGCTTCGCCTGGCTCGACAGCACGCCCGTCTCAGCCAGGTCGACCGCCGCCGCCACCGTGCCGTGCAGCGTCCGGAAGTCCTTCGCGGTGAAGTCCTCCCCCGCACGCTCCTTGACGTAGGCGTTGATGTCCTCCGCTGTCACCGGCTCCCAGTCGTCACCGCGGCGCTCCCGGAACGACAGCAGACGCGCGGTCGGGCCCCGACGCTTCATGCCGACGAGGACACGCGCCAGGTCGGCGTCGTGGATCGTCGACGACCACGCCTGGTGGCTCTTGCCGGGGAACTCGAGCTCGATGTCGTCCCCGGAGATGTGCGCGTGCGTGCAGAGGAGCGTGGAGAGCCCGTGGCTGCCGTGCTCGGTGGCGTAGCGCTCGGACCCGACGCGGAGCGAACCCTGGTCGAGCATCCGGAAGGCAGCGGCCAGGGCGCGACGACGGTCGGGCTCCGGACGGCGGAGGTCCTGGGTCACCATCCGCCGGGCGGTCGGCAGGGACTCGGCCAGCGCGAGTGCCCGGTCGTACTTGATCTTGTCCATCCGGTCGCGCCAGGACGGGTGGTACATGTACTGGCGACGCCCGGCACCGTCGATCCCGGTCGCCAGGATGTGCCCGTTCTCGTACGGGGAGATCCAGACGTCGTCCCAGGCCGGCGGGATCACGAGGTCCTCGAGGCGCTTCCGCACTTCCGGATCGGTCACGGTCGTGCCGTGGGGGTCCTTGTAGGAGAAGCCCGTGCCACTCCGGACCCGGTGGTAGCCACGACCCTTGGTCGAGGAACGGCGAAGACGTGTCACGATCCCGATGCAACACCACGGGCGCTGCCCGACGGAGCAGGAACGTACCCCGGTGCGTCTGGTGGACCGGCCCAGGGCAGCAGCGCCGGGCAAACGGAAGCGGGGCCGGACCCGAAGGTCCGACCCCGCTCGCGCAAGTGACCGGAGTTACTTGATGATCTTCTCGACCGTGCCAGCGCCGACCGTGCGGCCACCCTCACGGATGGCGAAGCGGAGGCCCTCTTCCATGGCGATCGGCTGGATCAGCTCGACCGTCATGGCGACGGTGTCACCGGGCATGACCATCTCGGTGCCCTCGGGCAGCGTGATGACGCCGGTGACGTCCGTGGTGCGGAAGTAGAACTGCGGACGGTAGTTCGCGTAGAACGGGTTGTGACGACCGCCCTCTTCCTTGTTCAGGATGTACGCGTTCGCGCTGAACTCGGTGTGCGGCGTGACCGAACCCGGCTTCACGACGACCTGGCCGCGCTCGACGTCTTCGCGCTTGAGGCCACGGATGAGCAGACCGGTGTTGTCACCGGCGACTGCCTTGTCCAGCAGCTTGCGGAACATCTCGATGCCCGTGACCGTGGTCTTCTGGGTCGCCTTGATGCCGACGATCTCGACCTCGGAGTTGAGGTCCAGCTCGCCACGCTCGACGCGACCGGTGACGACGGTGCCACGACCGGTGATCGTGAAGACGTCCTCGATCGGCATGAGGAACGGCTGGTCGGTGGCGCGCACCGGGTCCGGGACGTTCTCGTCGACGGCGGCCATCAGGTCCTGGACGGACTTGACCCACTTCTCGTCGCCCTCGAGCGCCTTGAGCGCCGAGACCTGCACGACGGGGGCGTCCTCGTCGAACTCCTGCGAGCCGAGGAGCTCGCGGACCTCGAGCTCGACGAGCTCCAGGATCTCCTCGTCGTCCACCATGTCGGACTTGTTCAGCGCGACGACGATGTACGGGACGCCGACCTGGCGGGCGAGCAGCACGTGCTCACGCGTCTGGGGCATCGGGCCGTCGGTGGCGGCGACCACGAGGATCGCGCCGTCCATCTGGGCCGCACCGGTGATCATGTTCTTCACGTAGTCAGCGTGACCAGGAGCGTCGACGTGCGCGTAGTGGCGCTTCTCGGTCTGGTACTCGACGTGCGAGATGTTGATCGTGATGCCGCGCTGGCGCTCTTCGGGAGCGTTGTCGATCTGCGCGAAGTCGCGGGCCTCGTTGAGGTCCGGGTACTGGTCGTGCAGAACCTTGGTGATCGCCGCCGTGAGCGTGGTCTTGCCGTGGTCGACGTGACCGATGGTTCCGATGTTGACGTGCGGCTTGGTCCGCTCGAACTTGGCCTTGGCCACTGTGGGTCCTCCTCAGGACTCGGATGCGTCGCCCCCGGCAGGACCTGGTCGGTCCTGCGCTGTTGGCGCGCGGTTGTGTGTATCTACTTTAACTGGTGGCGAGGGGCCCGTCGCCGGGCACCCTCGCCTGGGGATGACGCGGGAGCGTCAGGCCCCGGTGCTCTTCTGGATGATCTCGTCTGCCACGTTGCGCGGGACCTCGTTGTAGGTCTCGAACACCATGGAGAAGACAGCACGACCAGAGGTCTTGGAGCGCAGGTCGCCAACGTAGCCGAACATCTCGGACAGCGGGACGCTTGCACGGACCACCTTGACGCCGGACGCATCCGTCATCTCGGAGATCTGCCCACGACGCGAGTTCAGGTCACCGATGACGTCGCCCATGTACTCCTCGGGCGTACGGACCTCGACGGCCATGATCGGCTCGAGCAGCACGGGACCGGCCTTGCGGGCCGCTTCCTTGTACGCGATCGAGCCGGCGATCTTGAACGCCATCTCGGACGAGTCGACGTCGTGCGCCGCGCCGTCCTTGAGGGTCGCCTTGACACCGACGGTCGGGAAGCCGGCGAGGACGCCGACCTGCATCGCGTCCTGGATGCCCGCGTCGACCGAGGGGATGTACTCGCGAGGAACGCGACCACCGGTCACGCCGTTCACGAACTCGTACACCTTCTCGGCGGTGACGGGCATCGGCTCGAGCGCGATCTGCACCTTCGCGAACTGACCGGATCCACCGGTCTGCTTCTTGTGGGTGTAGTCGTAGCGCTCGACGACCTTGGTGAGGGTCTCGCGGTAGGCCACCTGCGGCTTGCCGACGTTCGCCTCGACCTTGAACTCACGCTTCATGCGGTCGACGAGGATGTCGAGGTGGAGCTCGCCCATGCCCTTGATCGTCGTCTGACCGGTCTCGGCGTTCTGCTCGACGCGGAACGTCGGGTCCTCTTCAGCGAGCTTCTGGATGGCGACCGAGAGCTTCTCCTGGTCGGCCTTCGTGTTCGGCTCGATGGCGACCTCGATGACCGGCTCCGGGAACGTCATCGACTCGAGGACGACCTGGTTGGACGGGTCGCACAGGGTGTCACCCGTGGTCGTGTCCTTGAGGCCGATGACCGCGTAGATGTGGCCCGCGGTGACCGAGTCGACCGGGTTCTCCTTGTTGGAGTGCATCTGGAAGATCTTGCCGATGCGCTCCTTCTTGCCCTTGGTCGAGTTGATGACCTGGGCACCGGAGTCGATGTGACCGGAGTACACGCGGACGTAGGTGAGGCGACCGAAGAACGGGTGCACCGCGACCTTGAACGCGAGAGCCGAGAAGGGCTCGGACGACTCCGGCTTGCGGATGATCTCGACCTCTTCGTCCTTGACGTCGTGGCCGATCATCGGCGGGACGTCGAGGGGCGAGGGGAGGTAGTCGATGACCGCGTCGAGCATCGGCTGCACGCCACGGTTCTTGAACGCCGAGCCGCAGAGGATCGGGTAGAGCGTGCTGCTCACCGTGAGGGCGCGGATGGCGGCCTTGATCTCGGCGACCGAGAAGTCGGTGTCACCGTCGAGGTAGCGCTCCATGAGCGCGTCGTCCGCCTCGGCCACGCGCTCGATGAGCTTCTCGCGGTACTCGGCGGCACGGTCGGCCAGGTCGGCCGGGATCTCCTCGATGGTGTACTTCGCACCCATCTCGACGTCACCCTTGGCGTCGCCGCGCCACGTGAGTGCACGCATCTCGACCAGGTCGACGATGCCCTCGAAGGAGCTCTCGGCACCGATCGGCAGCTGGAGCACGAGGGGCTCCGCGCCGAGGCGGTTCACGATGGTGTCGACGGTGTAGTAGAAGTCGGCGCCCAGCTTGTCCATCTTGTTGACGAAGCAGATACGCGGGACGTTGTACTTGTCAGCCTGACGCCACACGGTCTCGGACTGGGGCTCGACGCCCTCCTTGCCGTCGAAGACGGCGACGGCACCGTCGAGGACGCGGAGCGAACGCTCCACCTCGACCGTGAAGTCCACGTGACCAGGGGTGTCGATGATGTTGATCTGGTTGTTGTCCCAGAAGCAGGTCGTCGCGGCCGACGTGATCGTGATGCCGCGTTCCTGCTCCTGCGCCATCCAGTCCATCGTGGCAGCGCCGTCGTGGACCTCACCGATCTTGTGCGTGATGCCCGTGTAGAACAGGATGCGCTCGGTCGTCGTGGTCTTGCCGGCATCGATGTGCGCCATGATGCCGATGTTGCGGACCTTGTTCAGGTCGGTGAGCACGTCCTGTGCCACAGGTTCCTCCGGGAGAGTTGTAGGAGAGGGTGGCGGCCGTCCGGGTGCCGCGGCTCTTGGCCGAGGCACCCGGACGGTGCCGGATGACTACCAGCGGTAGTGGGCGAAGGCCTTGTTCGACTCGGCCATCTTGTGGGTGTCCTCACGGCGCTTGACCGCGGCACCGAGACCGTTCGACGCGTCGAGGATCTCGTTCATGAGACGCTCGGTCATCGTCTTCTCGCGACGGCCCTTGGCGTACGAGGTGAGCCAGCGGAGCGCGAGGGTGTTCGCGCGGTGCGGCTTGACCTCGACCGGGACCTGGTAGGTCGAGCCACCGACGCGGCGGCTACGGACCTCGAGGGTCGGACGGACGTTGTCGAGCGCCTTCTTCAGCGTGACGACGGCGTCCTGGCCGTTCTTCGACGAGACACCTTCGAGCGCGTCGTAGACGATGCGCTCGGCGAGGCCCTTCTTGCCGTCGAGGAGGATCTTGTTGACGAGCTGGCTGACGACGGGGGCGCCGTAGACCGGATCGGCGACGACGGGGCGCTTCGGGGCGGGACCCTTACGAGGCATCTAACTCAACCCTTCTTCGCACCGTAGCGGCTACGAGCCTGCTTACGGTTCTTGACGGCCTGGGTGTCCAGGGCACCGCGGATGATCTTGTAACGCACACCCGGGAGGTCCTTCACACGACCGCCGCGGACGAGCACCATCGAGTGCTCCTGGAGGTTGTGGCCCTCACCGGGGATGTAAGCCGTGACCTCGGTGCCGTTCGAGAGCTTCACACGAGCGACCTTGCGCAGGGCGGAGTTCGGCTTCTTCGGGGTGGTCGTGTAGACGCGGGTGCACACGCCACGCTGCTGGGGGTTCGCCTTCAGTGCCGGCGCCTTGGTCTTGACGACCTTCGGCGTACGACCCTTGCGAACGAGCTGCTGGATGGTAGGCAACTGTTCTCCTGGTTCTTCGCTCGTGCTCTCTGGCCGACGCGGTCCGTCGGCTTCCTCATCCCACGCGGACCAACGCCTGACGGCGGAGGGAGATGGGGGATGGAGTGATCGGGAGGCCGGAGGCCTGCACGATCTGGGCGCGCCCGAAGGCGCACACCCAGAAGAGCCTAGCCGTCGTGACAGACGAGGTCAATCCGTGGTAACCCGCCGACCGGCCCGTCCGCTGTGGGCGTGACGGCGGCACGGACTTCCGGACGGGGTGTCAGGACCCCGACTCGGACTGCGCGTTGCCGACGGCCGACACGAACGTCGCCCCGTCGTCGCCGAACCCCGTGATCCAGCCGGACGCGCGCACGGTGATCGGCCCGGCGGTCGCGGTGCCGCGGCCCTCGGGACCCGTGAACTGTGCGCGGAACGTCGCGGAACCCGCCGAACGGGTCGAGACCGCCCAGCCCTTCGACGCCCATCCCCCGACGGCGACGGACGGGCGGGACTCGAGTGTCCACTTCTGGTCGGTGTAGGTGTTGTCCGGGTCCTCGCCGTAGGCGTAGAAGCTGCAGCCGTCGGGAGCCGCGGTCGGTGCGGCCACGCAGGCGTCCACCCATGCGTCCACCGCGGCCGACGCCGCCGTCGACCCGGCTTCAGTCAGGGTCGTCGCCACCACCACCGGGGTCCCGGTCGCGCCGAACCCCGGGACGGGCGCCGTCGAGTCCGTCGCGGTGAACCACTTGCCGCCGTCGAGGTGCACCCCGTACGACCCCGGGAACGCCCGGAGCGAAGCAGTGCCGGACGAGTCGGTCCGGACGTCGGCGCCCGCGACCTGCACGGTGCTCCGAGGCGGCCCCTGCACCGCGACCTGCACCGACCCGAGCACCGGTGCCCTCAGCGACCACACCGGGAAGACACCCCAGTCGGTGCCCGTGCGTTCGAGTTCGAACGTCGCCGGGATGATCCGCCCGGCCTGGGTCAGGACGGTCCGGACGGTCGCGTGGTCCGACTGCTGGTCCACCGAGGTGATCCGGTGCGCCGTGATCTTGTCGCCGGCACGGGCGTAGACCGCGTCGGTCAGCAGCACGTCGCTCTTCTCACGGTCGATGCCGGCCGTCCGGAGTGCGGCGGCGAGGTGACCGTGCTCGACGTCGTCGAGGAAGGACTGCACCGGGCGCTCGGCCGAGTGGGCGTCCGATCCGACGGACCAGCCGATGCCCCCGGCGACCACGAGCAGGACCAGTGCCGCAGCCCCGGCCACGATGCCGACGACCGCACCGCGGCGCAGCCCGCGCCGCCGCCCGGTCGTGCCCGGCGTCGGCGTCGGCTGGACAGCCGTCATGGCGGGTGGCAGGGCGCGGTCGCCGTGCAGGGACTCGTCGTCCGGCACCGACTCCCAGCCCGGCGTGCGGTCAGCTCGGTCGGTCATCGGTCCCCCATGGTGCGTCGGTCAGCGCTTCCCCGGAATCGTACCGGCCGAGGCGGGGGTGGTGCGGGCCTCCCGTCAGTCCTGTGGACGGACCGGCGGCTGCTGGGGCTCCTGTGGATGACCCGCCTGCCAGCGCACGGCGGAGATGCCGCCGACGACGGTCAGGAGGGCGACGACGACCGCGCCGACGATGAAGGGGCTGAGGGCGTAGCCCGCGGGGAACACCAGGAGCTCGGCGACGTCGGACCGGACCAGGGCGTAGCCCACCGCGCCCACGCCGAGCATGACCAGGTACGTCGTCGCGGCGGCGACCAGGCCCGTGATGCCGGGGTTGCCCTCCCGGGCGCCCGTCGCGGTCGCGAGGAACACCACGATCGCGGCGCCGACCACCATGCCCGGCCCGAGGTACGGGGTGGCGTCGGGTTGGCGGATCGCCTCGGCGTCGGCGAGCAGCGCTTCGAAGCCCGCCACGGCGATGACGAGCGCGATGAACAGGACGGACGTCATCGTCGCCACCAACCACCGGGACATGCGCTGATCGTAGCCCTCACCCGCCGACGGTCGGGGTGGTGGCTACGGGGCGTCGGCGCGTTCCGGCTCGGGTGCGTGGTGCTGAGCGGCGTGGCGCTGCGAGGCGCGCTGCGGCGTCGCGTGCTGCTGGGTGGCCTGCTGCTGGATGGCGTGCTGCTCTGTGGCCGCGCGGACGAGCGCGAGCGCGATCGTCGCGGTGATGACGGGGACGATCTCGGTCATCGGGGCGGGGGCGTCGGTGCCGGTTCCGGTACTGCCGCCGGACACGGCCGGGAGGCCCGGGGCCGGCTCCGGCGTCGCGGTGACGTCCGCCTCGTGGTCACGCAGTGCCGGGCCGATCACCGGCAGGACCGCCGTGGTCGTCGGGAGCTCGGCGTGGAGGTCGGTGGACCGGGCAGTGGGCACCCCACTCGTGCTGCTGCGTCGCCGGCGGAGACGCATCCGGACGAGGACCACGGCTGCGACGACCGCCCAGATGCCGTTCACGATCGTCGACGGGACCGCGTGGTGAGCGGCCACGTTGACGGCGACGGCGATCCCTCCGACGAGGTTGAACAGCTGGTACACCGGGCCGTTCGGGATCTTGCCGAGCGAGAAGAGCAGATAACCGGCGAGGACGGTTCCTGCTCCGAACCAACCGAGGAACTCGATGACACCGACGAACACGCGCGACTCCGGGCACGACGAGGAGCACCCGTTTCGCGGGCGTCCGAGAGGGAGATGGGCGGCCGCGAGCGCGGGCCCGAGCAGCATCGTAAACGGGGCCGGCGGCGTGGCGGAAGTGCGAGCGGCGTGGCGGGGTGACCCCGGTGCGGGGGTGGAGTCGAGGCCGCGCCGTCCGCCTACTCGCCGGCGTCGTCCGAGGTGCCCCTGAGGACGTACACGGAGCCCGACAACGACCACGCCTGACTCGTCATCGGAGGACCGCTCTCGTCCACGTCGGTGGCCGCGATGCGGTTCACGAGGAACAGACGCTCGCCGGTCTGGACGGACTTCGTGAAGGCGAGTGCTTGGTCGTAGGAGCCGGTGACGGCGACGGTGACCGGGATCACCGTGAAGTCCGTGCCCGTGATCGCCGCGTCGGTGAGGGGTGTGGGCGCGGTGGGGACAGCCGGCGTGGCCGACGGGCTGACGGTCGGGCTGGGGGTCGCACTCGGGGTCGTCGATGCCGTCGCAGAGGACGCGTCTGACGAAGCAGCGGCGGCGGCAGGCGCCTCGTACGGTGCGGCATCGCCGAGGGTGATCGTCGTGACGACGACCCCGGCAGCCGACGCGTAGCCGTCGAGGGCCTTGAGGAAGGGCGTCGTGTCCATGGTCGCGGGAACAGAAGCCCGCAGTGTCGCGAGTTCGGACTTCGTCGTGCTCAGCGAGTCGGCTGCCTCGGCCAGCCGGGCGAGCTCCAGCTGGTTCGTCCGGTTCGTGCTGTCGATCGTCTCCTGCTGGGTGCCGTTGGCGGCAGCCTGAGCGAGCTGTGGCTGGACACCGAGGAACCACCCGCCGGCGAGCACGGCGACCGTCATCACGAGTGCGATGACGAGCGAGAGCTTGTTCTTGTTCATCAGTCGTCCGCCTTCGTGTACTTGCCGTCGTACGCGTCGGCGTCCAGGTTGACCTGCACCACCGCGCTGTACTCACCGGTGTCTGCGTTCAGGGAGATCGACGCGATCGTCGAGTCGGCGTAGCCCGGGAGGGCGGACAGCCGGTCGTTCCAGTCCGGGACGGAGGGGATCGTCGCGGTCCGCACGGTGAGCGAGAGCGTCGCGACGCGCTGGCCCTGGAGCGGAACGCTCGACTGCTCGAAGGCCTGGGTCGGACTGGCGGAGTCGATCGTCATCGCCGAGATGCTGACGCCCTCGGGGAGCGCCCCGCGGATGCCGGACAGGGCCGTGTCCCAGTCGATCTCGGTCGACCCGCCGACGGCCTGGGCCGACTGGAGGACCTTGGTGTCGGCCTCCGCGCTCCGCACCTCGGAGTAACGCTGCTGCTGCGCGAGCAGGGACGACGTCGCCTCCTGCGCAGCGGAGAGGGACGAGGCGGAGTCGATCTGGCGGGCGATGGCAGCCCCGGTCGCGAGGACGACCACGGCGAGGGCCACGAGGACACCCATCCAGGCACGACGAGCTGTCGTCCGCTCCCGGCGATCGACGTGCACCTCGGTCGGCAACAGGTTGACACGGGGTTCCCGGACCGCCGACCCGGACACGGCCGGCCGCTTCTTCGGGACGTTCTGCCGCACGGGCGCGGTCGCGTCGTCGGCCGGCCGCGACCGCGCGCGCCCCGCCCGCTTGGAGAACGGCAGGGTCAACGGTCTGTTCTGCGCGCTGGTCATGCGGCTCTGCTCCCGACTGCGAGTCCGAAGGCGACACTGATCGCGTCGCCGTGGTCGGCGACGTCCTCCGGTCGGAGGGACCGTGCCGTCGCCACCCCCGTGAAGGCACTCCCGAGGTCGACCGGGAGGCGTGTCTGCTCTGCGAGGGCTTCGCGGAGACCGATGAGCCGTGCCCCGCCACCGACGAGGACGATCTGGCTGACCGGTTCAGACGGTCGGGTGTTCGCGAAGTAGTTGATCGTGTTCCGGAGGCTCGCGATGAGTTCACTGGCCGCGTCGTGGGTCGCCGCGACGGCACGCGCATCGTCGACCGTCCGACCGCCGGAGCCCAGGCCGAGGTGCCGCTTGACGGCCTCCGCCTGGTCGAACGGGATCTCGATCCGCCCTGACAGCGTCTTGGTGATGTCGTTCCCGCCACTCGGGATGATGCGCACGAACTGGGGGATGCCGTTCGTCGCGAGCACGACGCTGGTGGTGTCGGCCCCCAGCTGGACGAGCGCCACGGTTCCCGGACGTCCTTGTCGGCCGACCAGCACCCGCGTCAGGGCGAACGGGATGAGGTCCACACCGACCGGGTTCAGCCCGGCCAGTTGGACCGCGCGGACGTTCGCGAGGACGGCGTCCTTGATCGCGGCGATGAGCAGGCCGTGCACCACGGGGCCGTTCTCGCTCTGGCTCTCGGACGTCGGGTAGAAGTCGAGGATCGCGTCACCGACCGGCACGGGGAGCATGTCCTGCACCTGGAACGGCAAGCTCTCGCGGATCTGCGCGAGCGGCGCCTGCGGGACCGTGAGGTCGCGGGACAGGACCCGCTGGTTGCCCATCCCGAGCACCACGTTCTTCGACCGGAACCGCCCGATGCTCCAGAGCTGCCGGATCGCTGCTGCCACCGTGTTCGGCTCGAGGACCTCGCCGCGGCTGACGGCACCCTCCGGTGTCGGCACTTCGGCGAACCGGACCAGGGTCGGTCGCGCACGGTCCGCGTCAGCCACCTCGACGGCACGGATCGACGATCCGGCGATGTCGATGCCCACGATGCTCTTGCTCATGCTGCTGCTCTCGGTTCTGGTGTGGTTCGGTCGGGTCAGGGAGTCAGTGTCGAAGCGGTCAGGCGAGGCCCAGGAGCCCCAGGTAGCCCTGCCAGAGCGGCGCTCCGAAGACGATCCCGAGCCACGCTCCGACGAGCATCGACGGCCCGAAGGGGATCCCGCCCCGCCGCTGCACACGACCGAGCGCGAGGAGGACGATCGCGACCGTACCGCCGACGAGGAACGCGCCGAAAGCTCCCACTGCGAGGGGTCCCCATCCGAGGTACGCGAGCACGAGTCCGAGGACGACGGCCAACTTCACGTCGCCGAGCCCCATCCCGCCGGGCACGGCGAGTGCGAGGACCAGGTAGGCGCCTCCCAGGACAGCTGCGCCGACGAGCCCTCGCAGGAACGGGGAGAGGTCGCCGTCCGCGACGGAGGCACCGAGGAGTGCGACGGCGAGCACGGCGGCAGACGGGTACACGATCGCGTTCGGCAACGTGTGGGTGTCGAGGTCGATCAACGCCAGCGCGACGCTGACAGCCATCAGGAAGAGGAGCCCGACGAACACGAGCACCGACCCCGTGGTGTCCCGTGCGGGGGCGGCCGTCACCGGGGACGCGACGACTGCGACCAGCGCGAAGAGCAGGCCGGTGCCCAGTTCGACAGCCGGGTAGCGCACCGAGATCGGAGACCCGCAGTCACGGCAGCGACCGCGGAGCACCAACCACGACAGGACCGGGACGTTGTCCCACCGGCGGATGGCGTGGCCGCACTGCGGGCAGGCGCTTGCGGGAGCCACCACCGATCGACCGGCGGGCACCCGGTGGACGACCACGTTGAGGAACGAACCGATGACGACGCCGAGGATCCCGCTGAGGACGACGACGAGCGGCGTGAGGCCCGCCGTGGCTGCGGTCATCGGCACACCCCGGTCGTGGTCGTGGCACACGAGCCGTCGGTCTTGTACGCGGACTGCACCTCGACCTGGGTCGTGACACCGTACGAGGTCGACACCGGCTGGAGGAACTTCGGCGGGGCCGTGGTGAGGAGGCGCTGGTCGTACACGTAGTTCTTGACGAATCCGGTGCCGCCGGTCGTCGCGACTGCACCACGCCAGTTCTGGGCGATCGAGCCGATGACTTTGAGGACACCGAGCTGCGAACCGATGTCGTAGTTCTGGTTCCAGAACGTGCCCGCGTTGCTCGCGATCGCGGCACTGATGGTGATCTTGGCACCGTAGCCGCGGTTGAGGAGGCCGACTCCGCCGCTGGTGCAGCGCGAGTAGTCGACCGTTCCGAACGACGTCGGGTACGCGGAGCACTGCGCAGGGTTGTAGATCTCGACCGCGTTCTGTCCGACGAGGCCGAGGATGTCGTTCGTCGGGTCGCTGTACGTGATGTCCCCGGTGACCCAGATGGTCCCCGACGCGACCATCGTCATCGCGCCGGAGAACCCACCGCTCACGAAGAGGTCGCCGGCCGTGCAGGAGTACGTGTCCGACACCGAGCCGGTGCGGTAGTTGTTCGAAGAGCCGGTGTTGATCCACTCGTTCGCGGCCGGGAAGCCCTGACCGTTGCTGTAGGGCTGGTTCGACTTCGTCGACGCCTTCCCGCCCTGGACGGTGACCGCGGTTGAGCAGTACGTGTTCGAGTACTTCGACGGGATCGTGCCAGCCGGCCAGGTGTTCACGTTGTTCGCCGCCGACGGGATGTCCTGCACGTACATCAAGTTCGCGGGCAGGGTCGGGATGGTGGCACCCGCCGCGCTCTGCAGTGCGTCGATGGTCCCGCAGAGCGACGCCGCCTTCGCGATGTCGTCGCTCTTCGTGACCTCCCCGGTCGAGCTCGAGACCTTGACCTGCGTCGCCTTCGACCACGGCGACCACACCGTCATGTTCCCGTTCCCCAGGAAGGAGACACGGGTCGGACCGGTGTAGAGGCACCCCGGTCGCGGGACCGTCGCAGGGATGTCGGTACGGGTCTCCTGCGACATGTTGGAGTTCAGCGCGGGGAGCCCGAGGTAGGGCACGGTGGACGGCGCCCCACCCTTGAACACCCCGTTGCAGCCGCCGCCGGAGGACCGCACGGTGGCGTCGTGCTGTTCGACCGAGCTCGTGAACGTGGTCGAGCACGCCGCGGTGAACACGTCGTTCGTCCGGATCGGTCCGTTCAGGACGTCGCTGCCGGCGAACTGCACCGGCGAGCACTTGCCGCTGACACCGGTCTGCCACTGGTACGCCGTCGTGCACGACGACCCCGTGAGCGCAGGGTTCGACGACTCGTAGTTCGTGAAGTACAGGTAGTTGATGAACCCGTCCCCTTTGAGGTTCGCGACGAGGGAACGCACGCTCGCACCGGACTTCCCGGTGACGCGGACACGGAGGACGCCCTTCGCCGAGTAGTCCGAGTTGTCGACCTCGTAGCGGAAGGACTGGTCTGATGACCCGACCACCGGCGCCCACTGGGTCCCGGTGTTCGTGAAGGCGATGTTCGAGTCGTTGCCGGTGAACGAGGATCCGGTCGCCTTGCTGAACTGGGCGTTCGTGTTGCCGTACAGCGCGTACCCGTTGTCGTTCGACAGCTTCGCCTGGTAGTCGGCGAGGCCTGCGTACGCGGCCGCCATGGCGTTCTGGAAGTTGCGGTCGGCGGCGGACTTCACAGCGCCGGAGGTCGAGACGGCGATCATCGTCGCGACGAGGAGCATCATCACCGTGCCGAAGATCAGCACGTTGGCGAGGACGACGCCGCGCTCGTCCTCGTGCGTCCGCCGGAGTGTCCGGATCAGCCGGCGGATCACGGCGTCGTTCCCACGGACGTACCGTAGACGACGTTGAACAGGTAGAGGGTGTTCTGGAGGTGCGTGTTCGCCGGCTTGCCGGCCGTGGTCGATCCGAGTTCCAGGTTCACCTGCACCGCCCGGATGCTCCCGAGGCCGGTCGTCGGGACGATCCCGGACGCGGGAGCAGCCACGGCCTTCCCGTCGGCCCCGAGGTACGTGAAGAGCGCGTCCCCGTCACTGGTCGGGGACGCGATCGGCCCGCCGATCACCAGGCTCCTGGTCGGCGTCTGCGTGGGCGCCGGGAAGGAGTAGAAGCCGTTCGTCGCCGTGCCGTCCCACTGGTCGAACACGACCCGCTGAGCGCTGTTGAGCGAGTAACGGACGAGCACCGGCTTGTCCGTGGTGTTCCCGTCCAGGTTGATGAACGCGGTGAAGGTGAGCTTCGTCGGGGTCGCCTCGACGACGGCCGGCACGGACGACCCGTCGGCCTTCGGCAGCAGGCTGGCGGCGTGCACGTAGCGCGTGACGGAGTTCATGACGCTCGACGCGACCCGCGAGTTCTGGTCGGACGTCGAGTTCGTCGAGCCTGCTCGGAGCGTGGCCACGAAGAACCCGCCGACCGCGATGATGATGATGGAGGCGACGCTCATCGACACGAGGAGCTCACTGAGGCTGATGCCGGACTGACCGCGGTGCAGCCGTCGGAGGAACCGTGTCATCGGATCTGCCCCCGGGGGTCGAGAGTGAGGGTGTTGTCGTAGCTGATGATCACCAGGGCGGTCTTCCGGTTGACGGAACCGTTGGTGACGGGGGCGACGTTCGAGGCGTTCGAGGCGATCTCGTTCTTCGTCGTCGACCCGAAGGTGGTTCCGGACGAGATGGTCCACGTGCCGAACGGCAGTGCGATGGTGGCCACGTCGGCACCGGCGACCGGGAACTTCATCGTCATGCCCGCCGCGCACCCGGGGTCCCCGGGGCCGGGTGTCGACGACGAGACGGCGGTGAGGTAACGGCCCTTGACGCCCTTGACCGTGGCGACCCCCATCATCACCGGCGCATCCGAGGGGCTGCCCGCCGGCGCCGGTACCACCGCCGTGCCCACGCCGACGTTGCCCGTCGAGTTCGGGGTGGTCCACGACGCGGGGCTCGGACTCAGGCAGTTCTTCGTGCCGTCGAGGCTGTTCGAGTACGGACCGGCGAGGACGGTGTACCCCGACGTGAAGGGGAACACCGCCGCGGACGGGCTCGGGACCGTCGTCGAGGTGATCTGCACCGTCTTGCTGGTCGTGTCCCACGGCGACACGGGATCGAGACCGCCGACCGAGCTGGACAGCGTGGTCACCATGTTCGTCGGCACCGTGGCGTTGTACGTCGGTGCGTACTGGAAGCGCATCGTGCTCGCCCGGTCGTAGACGAACGGAACCGGTGCGCTGGCCCCGGCCGTGACCGAGATCGGCGACTGCTTCGAGGGTTGCTGCTGGTCGGTGTCGATGCCACCGGGCGTGTTCGCGGTGACCGTGTAGTCACCCTGCACGACGTTGACCGCGTAGGAGCAGCCCTGCGCGTCCGTGGGCAGCGGGCTCTTCGTCAGCGCCGACCCCGTCCCGCCCCCGACGGGCGTGACGCTGATGGTGACACCGGGGTATGGGGCACCCGACGCATCGGCCACCGAGATGATGATCGTGCCGTAGCCGGGGTCGGTGACGGCGTCACTCGGAGCGATGGCGGAGGTGACGGACGTCGAGCTCGAGCCTCCGCGGGGATTCGGCCACGACACCGTCTCGACGACGCTCTTGTACGCGAGCTTGCCGTTGGACGTGCCGCACGCGCCGCTCGCGCCGTCACTCTGGACCCAGGACACCTTCCGGTCGACCTGGTACGTCAGCCCGCCGATGGTCGAGGAGTTGTCGTCACCGCGCGCGCTGACGACGTCGAAGATGCCGGTCGTCGTCGCCGCCGCGGTCTGGCGCAGCATGTCGATGTCCTGCGAGGCCAAAGCCACGGCGGTCTCGCGTCCACGGCTGGTCTGGGTGAGCTGGAGCGTGTTCGCGATGCCGTAGGCGATGCCGACGGACATGACGGCGAAGACCATCATCGCGACCATCACCTCGATGATGCTGCTGCCGGTCTCACGCTCGGTGGCGTCGACAGGGCGCAGGACGCGTCGTAGTCGCTGGATCATGGTCACCTCCTCCGCTCGTTCAGCTGGCGTGGTCCGCGAAAGGGCGGTCCGTCATGCGACGAACCGCCCTTTCTCACCTTCCGGTTACGGGCACGTACCCGCGATGGCCGCCGCGGTGTCCGTGATCTTGAAATCTGTCGCGGTGGCACCGCGAGCCGAGATGCAGAACGAGCTACCAGTGGAGGCCGGCTTGTAGGTGAAGACGGTGTCCGTACTCTGCGTGAACCCGTACGGCTGCATGGTGGTGGACGTCTTGAACTCGGTGTCGGTCGGCAGCTTGCCGTTCTTGTCGGTCTGGAACGCGATCACAGCGGTCTTCGCGTTGGCCAGGTCAGACTTGACCGAGGCGTCCTTCGCGTTGTTCTGCACGTTGAGGTACACGGGGATCGCGATCGCGGCGAGGATGCCGATGATGATCACGACGACCAGGAGTTCGATCAGGGTGAAGCCCTTCTCGTTCTCGTTGAGGAGACCCTTGCGGCGAGCGTCAAGCTTGCCCATGAGACGGAAGTACATTGTTTTTCCTTCATCCGGGAAATGGTGGGGTGGTGCGGTTCCGGCTTGTGCTCGTCGCCGGCCATCAGCGTATTGGGCGCATTTCCCGGTCGGAATCCCGAGAACGGGGGTCATTGCCGGAGGGAAACACCCCCAGAATCGGGGACAGAAAGCATCGCCTCACCCCCGTCGAGGGGGTGCGGCGATTGAGTTCGCCTCAGTGCACCAGTGACGTGATCTGGAAGATCGGGAGGTACAGCGCGATGATCATGCCGCCGACCACGACGCCGAGGAAGGCGATGAGGAGGGGTTCGATCAGCGAGGTCAGCGCCTCCGTGGTGGACTCCACCTCCGAGTCGTAGAACACGGCGATCTTCTCGAGCATGGTCTCCAGCGATCCGGCGTCTTCACCGACCGCGACCATCTGCGCCACCATCGTCGGGAACACTTTCTCCTGCGCCAGCGGTTCGGCGATGGATTCGCCTTTCCGCACGCTCTCCGAAACTCGGTCGAGGGCTTTCTGCACGACGAAGTTGTTCGACACTTCACCGACGATCTTCAATGCCTGCAGAATAGGCACGCCGGCGCCGATCATGTTGGAGAAGTTCCGTGCGAACCGAGCGATGACGATCTTCTTCGTCAATGAACCGAAGATCGGCAGACGCAGCATGATCGGATCGCGGAAGGCGCGGAAACGTTCGGTGTTCTTGTTCGCCCGGTACCAGAACCATCCGACGGCGATGACGACGGCGAGGACCGGCGCTCCCCACCGCATGGCGTGCGACAGCTGCACGAGGATCATGGTCGGCAGCGGCAGCTGGCCGCCGAGGCTCGAGAACATGTCCTGGAAGATCGGCACGATGAAGACGAGCATGATCACGACGGATGCCAGCGACATGCACAGCACCACGACCGGGTAGGTCATCGCCGACCTGATCGTCGACCGGAGCTTGTGCTCCTTCTCGAAGTTCGTCGCGATCGAGTCCATGGCCTGGTCGAGGAACCCACCGGTCTCCCCCGCACGGATCATGTTGATCATGATCGGCGGGAAGTCGACCGGGTACTTGCCGACGGCATCGGAGAACGAGACACCCTGCTCGACCTCGTCGCGCACCTTCCCCAGGATGTCCTTGAGCTTCTTGCTCTCCGTCTGGTCCGCCAGGATCGACAGCGCACGAAGCAACGAGAGCCCCGACGACAACATCGTCGACGCCTGCCGCGACATGATCGCCAGGTCCTTGAGCCCGACGCCCTTCTCGAAGCCCGGGATCTTGATCTCGGTCTGCAGCCCCGTGCCGGCTTTCGCCTCGGTGATGGCGATCGGCGAGACACCCATGCCGCGCAGGCGCTGGACGACGGCGCCTTCGGACGCAGCGTCGACACGCCCCTTGACGAGC
>NZ_JASDDD010000032.1:0-38284 GCF_030407555.1 Curtobacterium sp. APC 4022 | reverse complement strand
CCCCGTCACCCTCGACGCACCGGGCCGCCCGCTCCCCCTGCAGCTCCGCGTGTCCGCCCCGGCGACCGGCACGGACCTGCCCGTCGTGCTCTTCTCGCACGGCAACGGCCAACACCTCGACGCGTACGCACCCCTCGTCTCGTTCTGGGCGGCGCACGGGTTCGTCGTGGTGCAGCCGACGCACCTCGACTCGCGCCGCAACGGCATCGGCTTCGACCACCCGCTCTTCCCGACGATCTGGTCCGAGCGCACCACCGACCTGGTCCGCGTGCTCGACCAGCTCGACACCGTCGAGGCCGCCCTGCCCGGGCTGTCCGGCCGCGTCGACCGCAACCGGATCGCCGCCGCCGGGCACTCCTGGGGCGGCCAGAGCGTGCAGAGCCTGCTCGGCGCGCGGACCCTCGACGACGACGGACACCCCGGCGAGGACCGACGGGAGGCCCGGATCACCGCCGGCGTCCTGCTCGCGGCCACCGGGGTGGCCGGCGACGACCTCGTCCCGTTCGCAGCCGAGCACTTCCCCTTCATGCGGCCGTCCTTCGCCGAACTGACGACCCCGACGCTCGTCGTGGCCGGCGACCACGACCAGTCGCGGATGTCGACCCGCGGCCCGGACTGGTTCACCGACGCCTACACGCAGAGCCCCGGCGCCACCGACCTGCTCGTCCTCCACGGTGGGGAGCACGGCCTCGGCGGGATCTCGGGCTACGAGGCTGCCGAGACCACCGACGAGGACCCGGAGCGCGTCGCCCTGGTGCAGCGCCTGACCACGGCGTACCTCCGCTCTGCACTCGATGCCGGTGACCACGTGTGGGAGCAGGCCCGGGCCTCCCTGCCGACGGGTCCGGACGCGTCGGCGACGATCGCACATCGGGGTCGATGACCACCGCGCGACACCGACCGACTAGAGTGGTCGGTATGCGACCAAGACAGTCTGCCCTTGCTGCTTCCTGCTGGATCGCGGCGGCGGCGCTCTACCTGGTCGCCGAGGCCGTCAGCGCCAGCGCGTTCCCGGGGTACTCGTACGCGGCGAACTACATCAGCGACCTCGGCGTGCCGGACACGGAGGCGTTCCAGGGGCGCGCGATCGACTCGCCACTCCACCTGCTCATGAACACCGCCTTCGTGCTGCACGGCGTGCTGTTCGTCGTGGCCGCGCTCGCTGCCCGGAGCCTGGCGGCGGGGAGCCCGACGACGGGGCGACCAGCCGCGCGGCGGTGGTTCACCGTCCTGGCGGTGGCGCACGGCGTCGGCATCGTCCTGGTCGGCCTCTTCCACGGCAGCCAGGCCTCGGTCGAGAACGGTCTCGTGGTCCTGCACGTCCTCGGGGCCGCTGTGGCGATCATCGCGGGCAACGCGGCGGCCGTCGTCGCCGGTGTCGCGCTGCTCCGGCACGCACCGGAGCAGCGCAGCCGTGGCGCCAGGTGGGTGGGCGTCCTGAGCGTCGCGCTCGGTGCGATCGGCCTGGTCGGTCTGGTGATGCTCGCGGTCGATCCGGCCTGGACCGCCGTCGACCTGCTGCCCGATGGGGTCTGGGAACGGGTCGCGGTGAACGCGATCCTCGCGTGGGAGCTCCTCGCCGGGGTCGCCGTGCTCAGCACCGCCGGCTCGCGCACAGACCGCGTGCACACAGGTACGAACGGTCGACTCGCTGAACGGTCCGCAGCATGACCGGCGGCGACCGGACCCCCACGCCCGGACCGGCCCCGATGTCGGCCCGGATCCGCCCGACCGCCGCCGAGATCGACGAAGCGGTCCTGGACGTCACCGCCGGGCTGCTCGCCCGCCGCGGGGTCCGTGACACGTCGGTGCAGGCCGTCGCGGACGCCACCGGGTACTCGAAGACCGGTCTGCTCGGACGGTTCCCGACGAAGGAGCGACTCGTCGCCGCCGCACTCGACCAGTGCGTCCGGCTCACCCGCGACGTGCACGAGCGGGTCGACGACGTCACCGCACCCCGCGACCGAGACGCCGCAACGGTGGCCGGCCTGGTCGACCTCGCACTGCGCCGCCGCGGCTGGGCCGAACTCGTGCTGGCCTCGGTGCCGCCGGTCGCCGACGCGACCCTCGAACCGGCACTCGGGGACGTCTTCGCCCTGGTGTCGGACCTGTTCCGGATCGACGCCGACACCGACCTGCCGCGTCGAGCTCGCGTCACCGGGATGCTCGGGGCACTCGTGGTCCTCGCGCTGACCCACGAGCGGGAGACGACCGCCGAGGTCGCCCGCCCGCTCGTCGTCGCGGTGTGCTGGTCGACGCTCGGGCACGAGGGGGCCGTTCCCTCGGTTCCGTGACCCACCGGCGGCGTCAGGCGCTCAGTCCCGCGGCAACCCCAGCAGCGTCAGGACCTCGGCGGACTCCTCCGCCGGGGTCCGGTCGGCGGCGACGGTGACGTGCGCCTCGTCCGGCTGCGGCGGCTCGAGCGTCGCCAGCTGCGACTGCAGCAGCGAGGTCGGCATGAAGTGCCCGGACCGCGCCGACATCCGCTCCTCGAGCAGCGCGCGGTCGCCGGCGACGTGCACGAACACCACGCCGGAGGCCCGCAGCACGTCCCGGTAGGACCGCTTCAGTGCCGAGCAGGTCACGACCCCGTTCGTCCCGGCCTGCAGGTGGCCACGGATCCACCCCGCGACGACGTCGAGCCACGGCCAGCGGTCCTCGTCGGTCAGGGGTGTGCCGGCGTGCATCTTGGCGACGTTCGCCCCGGGGTGCATGGCGTCCCCCTCGGCGAACGCCCACCCGAGCTGGTCGGCGACCATCGCCGCGACGGTCGACTTGCCGGACCCGGAGACGCCCATCACCACGAGGACACGGGCGTCGACCGGTTCGGTGCCGGCGTGTGCGGCGCTCATCGGATGAAGATCCCGGCGACCAGGACGCCGACCAGCCCGATGACCGAGATGAGGCACTCGAGCACCGTCCACGACTTGAACGTCTGCCCCACCGTGGTGTTGAGGTACCCCTTCACCAGCCAGAACCCGGCGTCGTTGACGTGCGACAGGAAGACCGACCCGGCGCCGATCGCGAGCACGAGCAGCGAGGTCATCGGCGACGACAGGTCGTGCGCGATCGGGGCCATGATCCCGGCCGCCGTGACGGTCGCGACGGTGGCCGACCCGGTGGCGACGCGGACGAGCGCGGCGACCACCCAGGCGACGAGGAGCACCGAGATGCCGGAGTCCTTCACCGCGTCCGCGATCACACCACCGATGCCCGTGTCGATGAGCACCTGCTTGAACCCACCACCGGCACCGACGATGAGCAGCACCCCGGCGACCGGCGGCAGTGCGCTCTCGAGCGACTTCGCGACCGCGGACCGGTCCATGCCGCCGCCGATCGCGAAGAACACCATCGCGTAGACGGTGGCGATGCCGATCGCGATCATCGGCGTCCCGAGGAAGTCGAGCACGCCGACCCAGGCACCACCCGCGTCGGGAGCGGTGGCTTCGCGCACCGCCTGCGCGAGCATGAGCACGACGGGCAGCAGGATGCCGACCAGCGCGACGGCGAACGACGGGCTGCGTGGCTCGCTGATCACCCGGGTGAAGTCGCTCTTGCCGTTGGGCAGGGAGGCGGTGTCCTGCGTTGCGGGGCCGCGGCGGGCCTCCCTGCCAGGGTGCGCGGGGTCCTCGCCACGGGAGCCGAAGATGTCCGGCACCGGGATGTCGACCCAGCGCGCCGCGAAGCGGGCGAAGACCGGGCCGGCCAGGACGATGACGGGGATCGCGAGCACGATGCCGAACGCGAGCGTGGTGCCGAGATCCGCACCGACCGTGGAGACCGCGACCAGCGGGCCGGGGTGCGGCGGGACGAACGCGTGCATGGTCGACAGGCCGGCGAGGGCAGGGATCGCGATCTTCATGATCGGGACGTCACTGCGCTTGGCGACCAGGACGATGATCGGGATGAGCAGGACCAGGCCGACCTCGAAGAACATCGGCAGGCCGATCAGCGCGCCGATGAGGGCCATCGTCCAGGGCAGCGCTGCGGCCGAGGACCGGCGCACCAGCGTGTCGACGACCCGGTCGGCGGCACCGGAGTCGACCAGCAGCTTGCCGAACATCGAGCCGAGGCCGACCAGGATGCCGACGCTCGTCATGGTGGCGCCGAAGCCGTCGCCGAAGCTCGTGACCGCCTTCTCCGGGGCGAGACCGGCGCCGAGGCCGACCCCGAGGGCACCGATCGTCAGTGCGACGAAGGGGTGCACCTTGAGCCAGGTGATGAGGGCGATGATCACCACGATGCCGACGAGGGCGGCGATGACGAGCTGGGGGATCGTCCCGGACGGGTCGACCGTCTCGGTCCCTGCGGCGAGCACGCGACTCGTGCTCGCGGCGGTGGTCGGGAGGTGAGGCATCTGCGCCCCTTCCTGGCACAGCTCCTGCGCTGCTGCCGTCCTGCTGCTGGTGTCGGTCCGACCGGGGTGCTGATCCCACCCGCGATCACTCCTGCAATAATCTGATTAATCAGACTACATCGTCGTCGTCCGCGCGCCACCCGGACCTGGGCGCAGTCTGCCGCTGCAATGGACACCACGTCACACATCCGCGTGACCAGGACCGTCGAGGAGGAACGATGCCGACACCCGGCGGCCTGCACGCCCACGTGCTCGACACGCTCGGGCAGCGCATCGTCGACGGCACCCTCGCCCCCGGCACGGTGCTGCGGCCCGACGACGTCGTCGACGAGTTCGGCGTCTCGCGATCGGTGGTGCGCGAGGCTCTGCGTGTGCTGCAGTCCCTCGGACTGGTGGAACCCCGGCAGCGCGTCGGCACGCAGGTGCAGCCGTCGACGCGGTGGGAGCTCCTGGCGCCCTCGGTGATCCGATGGCGCGGGGCCTCCGGCGCGTACTTCACCCAGCAGCGCGAGCTGCTCGAGCTCCGCCTGGGCATCGAGCCGGTCGCCGCCTGGCTGACCGCCGGACACGGCGGCGCGGCGGCCGACGCCGTGCTCGCCGCCGCACAGGACATGGTCGCCGCCGCGGCCGCCGGCGACGGACGTGCCTACCTCGACGCCGACGTCCGCTTCCACCGCGCCCTGCTCACCGGGTCCGGCAACACCGTCTTCGCCCACTTCGCGGGCACCGTCGAGGCACTGCTCCGCACCCGCACGAGCGAGTCACGCGACACGATCACCGGGTGGACGGCCGAGGCAGCAGCCCGGCACGAGGCCGTCGGTCGGGCGGTCGTCGGCCGGGAGGCACGGGTCGCCTCCGACGCGGCCGCCGACCTGGTGCGCACCACGCGCGACGAGTTCGTCGCCGAGGCCGGCTGACCACAGGCCGACCGGTCTCGTCAGCGGCCGCCGAACAGCGGCTTACGGGTGCTCCGCAGACGCAGCCGCATGGTGACCGTGCCGAGCCACCGGTCGTACTTGTAGCCGACCCGCCCCATCCGCCCGACCTCCTCGAAGCCGAGTCGCTCGTGCAACCGGATCGACGCGTCCGCGGACCGGTCGGCGATCACCGCGATCACCTCGCGCACCCCGACGGTCCGGCAGGCGTCGAGCAGCGCCTCCATCAGCGCCCGTCCGAGCCCCTTGCCACCGGCCGCGGCACCGAGGTATATCGAGTCCTCGACCACCCGGTTCGACCGGTCACGGATGTTCCACGGCTCGACGAGGGCGTACCCGAGCACCTGGCCGGACGGGTTCTCCGCGACCAGGAACGGCAGCTTGCGGCGCTGGACCTCGTCGAACCGCTTCTTCCAGGCGGCGAAGGTGAACGCCGCCGCGTCGAAGGTCACCGACGAGTTCCGCACGTAGTGGGTGTGGATCTCGCGGACCTCGGGCAGGTCGGCGGCGGTGGCGGGACGGATCGCGTAGGCGAACCCCGACTCGACCGGCGCCGGGGCACGCAGGTGCCGCGGCAGGACCCGCCGCTGCTGGTATTCCTCCTCGAGCACGACCCGAGCCTACGGGAGGCCCGTCACACGTCGGTCGGCAGTGTCCAGTCGACGGGGTCCGCGCCCTGGGCGACCAGCAGGTCGTTGACGGCCGAGAACGGTCGGCTGCCGAAGAACCCGCGGGAGGCGCTGAGCGGGCTCGGGTGTGCCGACGCCACGACCGGGGTGTCGCCGAGGAGTGGGCGGACCGATGCGGCCTGCGCGCCCCAGAGCACCGCGACGAGCGGACGGTCGCGGGCGACGAGCGCCTCGACAGCCCGCTCGGTGACGGCTTCCCAGCCCTTGCCGCGGTGGCTGGCGGGTTCGCCGACGCCGACGGTGAGCACCCGGTTGAGCAGCAGCACGCCCTGCTCGGACCAGGCACGCAGGTCGCCGTGCGGGGGGACGGTGACGCCGAGGTCGTCGTGGAGTTCGCGGTAGACGTTCTGCAGGCTGCGCGGCACCGGGCGGACGTGCGGGTCGACGGCGAAGGACAGCCCGATCGGGTGCCCGGGCGTCGGGTAGGGATCCTGTCCGACGACGAGCACCTTCACCCGGTCGAACGGGTCCTCGAAGGCGCGGAGCACGGCGGGACCGGCGGGCAGGTACGCCCGCCCGGCGTCGGTCTCGGCGCGGAGCCAGGCGCCGATGCGGTGGACGTCGTCCTCGACGGGCGCGAGGGCAGCCGCCCACCCCGGGTCGACCAGGTCGGCGAGGGGCTTCGGCTGCACGCTCAGGCGCCCATGGTGGCGACCGAGACGGACTCGTCGCCCGCCACCACCCGCCAGACGCTGCCGGTCCCCCGGACCTCGAGCGCGCCTTCGCCGACGACGAGGGTGGTGTCCTCGTCGATGGCCAGGCCCGCGGTGACGAACTCGGCCTCGGCCGCGGCGACGAGTCGGGCGAGGGTGCCGACCTGGACCGCGTGGACGTCGATCGTCAGGTCGACGAGCCCCAGCCCCTCGCGGAGCTCGACCTCGTCGAGGCCCTCGGAGGCGGACTCGGGGCAGACCTCGACGCCACCGATGCGGAAGCCGCCGACCAGGGCGCGGTCCGCGGCGATCATCGCGCCGGCGGAGTAGCCGAGGTAGGGCAGCCCGTCGGAGACGAGCAGGCGGATCTGGTCGACCAGCGGGGCGACGGCGTCCAGGTAGTCGGGGGTCCGGCCACCGTTCACGACCAGGGCGTCGACGTCGCTGAGGACCGTGGTGTCGAAGACCCCGCCCGCGGCGACCTCGGTGACCAGGACCTCGGCGGCACGGGACCCACCGAGCACCTCGGCGATGTCGGCGGTCGAGGACGGCGAGGACCCGTCGGCGCCGGCGACGGAGAGCAGTGCTATGCGTGGGACGGTCCGCCCGACGGCGGCGGAGCGCGCGGTGGCCTCGGCGGTGAAGGCCGCGGCGGCGTCCGCGGCGACGAAGGGACCGCCGCCGACCAGGTGGATGCTCACGACTCGGCCGTCACCGGGGCGAGGGCGCTCCACGGGAACGTGATCCAGCCGTCGACCCGACGCCAGACGTGGTCCGGCTCGAGGACGGTGCCGGGCTTCGAGTACAGGCACGCGCTGCGGACGTCGGCTCCGGCGGTGCGGATGATGTCGACCACCAGGGCCAGGGTGCGACCGGAGTCGGACACGTCGTCGACGACCAGGACCCGCTTGCCGGCGAGGCTCGGGGCGTCGAGGGCCGGCGCGAGCACGACGGGCTCCTCCAGGCGCTGCTCGACGTCGGTGTAGAACTCGACGTTGATCGAGCCGCACTCCTTGGTGCCGAGGGCGTAGGCCACGGCACCGGCGATGATGAGCCCGCCGCGGGCGACGGCCACGACGACCTCGGGCTCGAAGCCGGCGGACAGGACGTCCTTCGCGAGCAACCGGGCGGCGTCGCCGAACTCGAGCCAGCCGAGCACCTCCGGTCCGCTCGTCACGGTCACGGTCGACGAGGCGGGAGACTCCGCGGGTTCGCTGCTGATCGGCATCCGCCCACGGTACCGGCAGCGATGCTCCGCCCGCGACCCGCGATGCCCACCCGGGCGCTGCGCCACCCGCGTGTCGCGCCCCCGGGCACCGCCGGGTCGGCGCGCTGTCGCTCGCTACGCCTTCGGGGTCAGCGGTCCGCGCGCGAGCTTGTGCTGCGCCGACTGCGCCACCGGTCGGACGGTGACCAGGTCCAGGTTGACGTGCGCGGGCAGTTCGACGGCGTGCACGATCGCCTCGGCCACGTCGTCGGCGACCAGCGGCGCCTCCACCCCGTCGTAGACCGCGGCGGCCGCGTCGCTGTCCCCGCCGAACCGCACGAGTGCGAACTCGTCGGTCTTCACCATGCCGGGGGCGATCTCGACGACGCGGATCGGTTCGCCGTTGAGCTCGAGCCGGAGCACCCCCACCAGGGCGTGCTCTGCGTGCTTCGCGGCGACGTAGCCGCCGCCGTTCTCGTAGGCGACGAAGCCCGCGGTGCTCGTGACGGTGACCACGTCGGCGCCACCGACCTCGGCCGCTCGTCGGCGGAGCGCCGGCAGGAGGGCCGCGGTGACGCGCTTCGTGCCGAGCACGTTGACCTCGAACATCGCCCGCCAGTCGTCGACGTCGCCCTGCTCGACCGAGGCCGACCCGAACGCTCCCCCGGCGTTGTTGACGAGCACGTCGACACCGCCGAGTTCGTCGATCCGTGCGGCGAGCGCCGTCACGTCGGCGTCGTCCGTGACGTCGACGACCAGGGTGTCCGCGCCGGTCTCTGCGGCGAGCGCCTCGAGCCGGTCGGCGCGGCGAGCCACGGCGAGGACGTCCCAGCCGTGCTGGCGGAACAGGCGGACGGTGGCGGCGCCGATGCCCGAGCTGGCTCCGGTGACGACGGCTCGACGTGTGCTCATGGTGCTCCTCGTGGACGGGCGACGGTGGCGGCGCGGAGGCCACGCTACCGACACGGGGGTGGCCGCCGGACGGTAACGTGCGGAGGATGACGACGGACGCCGCCCCTCCCGCGCCCTCTGCCCCGGCCGGGGCGCTCGATCCGGGTCGACTGAAGCGGCGCATCCCGATGTGGGACACGGCCAGGTTCCTGGCGGTGACGCTGGTGGTGATCGGGCACGCGATCCAGCGGCAGACCACGGGCAGCGAGCACGCGTTGGCGCTGTACACGTTCATCTACGCGTTCCACATGCCGGCGTTCGGGGTGATCAGCGGGTACTTCTCGTCAGCGGACACCCCGACGGCGAAGCGGATGCGGCGGACGTTCACGGACATCGTCGTGCCGTACATCATCATGCAGACGATCTGGACCGTGGTGCAGGCGGTGGTGGAGGGCGGCAAGGAGTTCAACCCGACGAAGCCGACGTGGACGCTGTGGTTCCTGTTGGCACTGGGGATCTTCCGGCTGATCCTGCCCTACCTGGTGCAGCTGCGATGGCCGCTGGTCTGGGCGGTGGTCCTGAGCATCGGCGTCGGCTACTTCGACAACGTGGACTCGACGCTGTCCCTGGGCCGGGCGATCAGCCTGTTGCCGTTCTTCCTGCTCGGCTGGCAGGTGAAGCAGTGGGGGCTGTTCGACCGCTGGTACGAGGCGTCTCGTCGCACGGTGGTGCGGGTGCGGGTCGCCGCGGGTGCGGTCTTCGCGGGGTGGGCGGTGTCGTGTGCGCTGTGGATCCCGCAGTTCAAGGAGTTCGACCTGCACCACTGGTTCTTCTACGACGACTCGTACTCGGGCCTCGGTGAGGACGCCTGGTGGGCCGGAGCGGTCCGGTTCGGCCTGATGCTGCTGGCGACGCTGCTGACGGCGTCGTTCCTGGTGCTGGTCCCCCGGCGGAACGTCTGGCTGACGCAGTTCGGTGCGGCGACGATGTACGTGTACCTGCTGCACACGTTCCTGCTCTACCCGATCCGCGAGTCCGGCGTGCTGGCGGGTGAGCACTCGGCGTGGCCGTTCGTGCTGCTGATGGTGCTGGTGGCGTGCGCGGTGAGTCTGTTCCTGGCGCAGCCGTTCGTGCGACGCGGGATGCGGTGGTTGCTCGAGCCGAAGGTCGACTGGCTGTTCCGCCGCGATCCGGCCTAGTCGCGCCGGGTAGCGGTCGCGCCGGGTCCTAGTCGCGGCCGAGTCGGCGGAGTTCGTTGACGACGTCGTCGAGGAAGTCGTCGACCTGGTCCTGGTCGTAGCCTTCGCGCCACTTGGTCGCACGGAATCGGGCACTCTTCACGTCTGCTGCGCGGAGGGGCTTGGCGGTCGCCAGGGGGCCGGTCGTCGGGACCGGGCTGCCCTCGACCACGGTCAGGGTCGCCTGGATCCGTGCGAGCAGGTCGTCGACCTCCTGCTGGTCGTACCCGTTCCGGAACTTCGTCGGCATGAACCGCTTGTCCGCCACGTCCTGTGCGCGCATGTCGTCCCCCTCGGTCGGCGTCGGTGCCCCTCGATCCTGGCACGGGTCGGTCGTCGTCGCGTTACGTCTGACGACGCTCGCGCTGGTGCCCGCCCGGCCGTCTGCGTACCGTGACGGTCGACGCACAGGTGCGGCGGTCCTCCCGGCCGGCGCGCATGTCGATGCACGTGTCGACCCGACGGACACGGTGACGGACAGGAGATCCCGATGACCAACGACGCAGCCGCCTGGCGGTTCGAGACCACGCAGGTGCACGCGGGTGCCGCACCGGACCCGACGACGGGTGCCCGGGCGACGCCGATCTACAAGACGACGTCCTACGTGTTCGAGAACTCGGACCACGCCCGTGACCTGTTCGCGCTGGCGCAGCCGGGCAACATCTACTCGCGGATCATGAACCCGACGAACGACGTCGTGGAGCAGCGCATCGCGGCGCTGGAGGGCGGCACCGGGGCGCTGCTCGTGTCGAGCGGCCAGGCGGCAGAGACCTACGCGGTGCTCAACATCGCGGGGGCCGGCGACCACATCGTCTCGTCGTCGTCGATCTACGGCGGCACGTACAACCTCTTCAAGTACACGCTGGCGAAGCTCGGCATCGAGACGACGTTCGTCGAGGACCAGGACGACCCGGCGGAGTGGCGTCGCGCGGTCCGTCCGAACACGAAGCTGTTCTTCGCCGAGACCATCGGCAACCCGCGCATCAACGTGCTGGACATCGAGACCGTCGCCGGCATCGCGCACGAGTCCGGGGTCCCCCTGGTCGTCGACAACACGATCGCGACGCCGTACCTGATCCGGCCGTTCGAGCACGGTGCGGACATCGTGGTGCACTCGGCGACGAAGTTCCTCGGCGGGCACGGCACGGTCATCGGCGGCCTCATCGTCGACGGCGGCACCTTCGCCTGGTCCGAGCACGCCGAGCGGTTCCCGGAGTTCAGCACCCCGGACCCCTCGTACCACGGGGCGGTGTTCTCGCAGGCCGTCGGTGACGGACTGGCGTACATCACGAAGGCCCGGGTCCAGTTGCTCCGTGACCTCGGTGCGTCGAACTCGCCGGACACGGCGTTCGCGCTCCTGCAGGGCATCGAGACGCTGAGCCTGCGGATCGAACGGCACGTGTCGAACGCGCAGGAGATCGCGGAGTGGCTCGACCGGCACCCGGACGTGGCGACGGTGGCGTACGCGGGACTGCCGACGAGCCCGTGGTACCCGGCGGCGACGAAGTACGCGCCGCGGGGTGTCGGGGCGGTGCTGTCCTTCGAGCTCAAGGGCGGTGTCGACGCCGGCCGTGCCCTGGTCGACGAGCTGCAGCTGTTCTCGCACCTGGCGAACATCGGCGACGTCCGCTCGCTCGTCATCCACCCGGCCTCCACGACCCACTCGCAGCTGACGCCGGAGCAGCAGCTCACCACGGGCGTCACGCCGGGCCTGGTGCGCCTGTCGGTCGGCATCGAGAACGTCGAGGACCTCAAGGCCGACCTCGAGGCCGGACTCACCGCGGCCCGCGCCGTCGCCCAGGCGGGCCAGCGCGCCTGACCCGCCACGCGCCTCCCGGCTGACGCACCCGCGGAACGCAACCCGGGCGGCTCCTCGCAGCGGTACTCCGTTGCGGCGAGTCGCCCGAGTTGCGTGTTGCGGGGTGGCCACGCGCCGGAGGTGACGTAACACGGCGGCGGGCGGGCGTGCCTCCGGCGAGAATGGACGCACGATGGACTGGCAGACGACCCCTGAGGACTCCGTGCCGTCCACGATGGTGCCCGGCGCCGAACTCGGCACCCTCGGCAAGCCGCCCGTCACCGGCGCCTGGCGGCCCGGCGACCCGCCCGGTGCCCGACGGTTCGCGTCCCTCGGCGAGCAGTTCGTCCGGGGCGGCCGGATCCCGTCGGTCCGGGTCGCCTACGAGACCTGGGGCACGCTCTCCCCCGCCGTGGACAACGCGGTGCTGGTGTTCCACGCCCTGACCGGCGACTCGCACGTCACCGGCCCGCCAGGGCCCGGACACCGGACCGCCGGCTGGTGGGGCGACGTCGTCGGCCCCGGCCGCGCGATCGACACCGACCGCTGGTTCGTCGTCGCCCCGAACATGCTCGGCGGTTGCCAGGGCACGACCGGTCCGTCCTCGCTGTCGCCCGACGGGGTCGAGTGGGGCTCGCGGTTCCCGTTCGTCACGATCCGCGACCAGGTCGCCACGCAGCTGCGCCTGGCCGACCGGCTCGGCATCGACCGGTTCGCCGCCGTCGTCGGCGGGTCGATGGGCGGCATGCACGCCCTGGAGGCGGCGATCACCGCCCCGGATCGCGTCGCCCGACTCGCGGTGCTGGCGAGCACCGCGCAGACCACCGCCGACCAGATCGCCGCGAACTCCCTGCAGCGGGCCGCGATCCAGATGGACCCGGGCTACGCCGGCGGCGACCACCACGACGCCGAGCCCGGCGAGGGTCCGCACCGCGGCCTGGCACTCGCACGACGGATGGCGATGATGACCTACCGCGCGTCGGACGAACTCAACGGTCGGTTCGCCCGCTCGTGGCAGAGCGACGTGTCCCCGCTCGGTGACGACGGACGGTTCTCGGTCGAGAGCTACCTCGACTTCCACGGCAACAAGTTCACCCGGCGCTTCGACGCGGCCTCGTACGTGGCGCTCACCCAGGCGATGGACTCCCACGACGTCGGTGCCGGTCGTGGCGGAGTGGCTGCCGCGCTCGCCCGGATCACCGCGCGGACCCTCGTCGTCGGGGTGTCCAGCGACCGGTTGTTCCCCGTCGAGGACCAGCATCGAATCGCCGCCGGGGTGCCCGACACGCTGGACGGCGACCACGCCGCGGTGATCACGAGCGAGTTCGGCCACGACGGCTTCCTCATCGAACACGAGGCCGTCGGGGCGCACCTGCGGCGTCTGCTCGACTGAGCGGGGGGCAAGCCGGTCCCCGGAAGACGGGACAACCGCAGACCGATCCGTCGACCCCCGCGCGCCGAAGACCCCACGACGGGTGTCGCCCGTGGAATGATGCAGAGTGCACGGTCTCGACCAGTGCTCGGTTCCCCGAGAACCAACCAGCTCTCCCGAACCAGGAACAGCCAGGACCAACGATGGAACTCCTCGCACAGGAACGCGACCGCCTCCTCCGGTCGACGACCCGTGTCGTGGGCATCGTCTGCGCGCTCGTCAGCGTCGTGGGCGTGGCCACGTCCCTCGCCGTGCCCGTGCTGCCGCTCATCGCCGGGTTCGCCTGCATCGCCGCCATGGTCGGCGCCCTCGTCGCGTTCGGCACCAACGGGTCCACCTGGTGGACGGCCGTCACCGTCGCCGGCGGACTCGGCGCCGTCACCGTCCTCACCGCAGCCGTCGCCCCCGACGACCGCGGCGTCATCGCCAGCGCCCTCGTCCCGCTCGCCGGCGGCGGGCTCGCATCGCTCCTCATGGCGCAGCGCGGCCACCGCGTCGGACTCGGCCTGGCCGCCGGCGCCGGGGTCGTCTCGCTCGTGCTGATGAGCTGGGCCAGCGGCACCGTCCTCTCCGCCCCGGTCAGCGGCGTCCTGCTCGGCTGGGTCCTCATCGCCGTGATCGCCGTCTGGATCAGCCGGAGCATCCCCCGCGTCGCCCGCCGCATCTACAGCATCGGCACCGCCCACCGCGCCGAACGCCAGGCCAGCGAGACCGAGGCGCAGCGCCGCCAGGGTGCCCGGCTGCTGCACGACACGGTGCTCGCCACCCTGACCCTGCTGGCCCACTCCGGCGTCGGCGTCTCCGAGCACGCGATGCGCGAGCAGGCCGCCGAGGACGCCCGGCTCCTCCGGCACCTCCGCCTCGGTGCCACCCCGCAGCCGCAGCAGTCCGGCGACTACTCGCTCACCCGCGCCGAGGAGTCGCCGCTCGGCCAGACCCTCGAGTCCGTCAAGCAGCGCTTCGGCCGGATGGGCCTCGAGGTCGCCTGGCACGGCACCGGACAGGTGCTGCTGCCGAAGAACGTGCTCGACGCGTTCCTGCTGGCGCTCGGCGAGTGCCTGGAGAACGTCCGCCGCCACGCCGGCGTCCCCGAGGCGCACGTCACGATCGTGCACGACGAGGCGATGGTCCGCGCGATGGTCACCGACTCCGGCGTCGGCTTCGAACTCGACACCGTCAGCGCCGAACGGCTCGGCTTCAAGGAGAGCGTCGTGAACCGCCTCCGTGAGGTCGGCGGCGACGCCCGCCTGTTCTCCGCGCCCGGCGCCGGCACCACCGTCGTCCTGGAGGCACCCCGATGAGCGGCGTCCCGGAGGACACCATGAGCCGCGGCCTCCCCGGCGAGCAGACCGCACCGCGCACTCGCCGGGAGGCCCGCGAACGCTACCGGGGCACCGAACGTCGACAGGCGCGCGGCCTCCCCTCCACCTCGACCGGCGCACGCTCGCTCCGGCAGGCGGCCCAGCCCGGCGCCTCGCTCGGAGCCGGCCACCTGGGACTCGGCGCCGCCGTGCTCACCGGACTGGAGGCGCTCGGCGGGATCGTCTTCTTCCTCGTGCACTGGGACGACTACACGAACCCCTGGATGACGGCCACCGCCTGGGCGCTGTTCGTGGTCGCCGCGAGCTGTGTCCTGGCCACCGTCCTCACCTACGGCGAACGCCTGACCGGTGTGGCGTTCGGGTTGATCTGCGTCGTCCTCGCCTGCATCGTCACGCTCGACTTCATCGGCATCTGGCCCGAGCACGACGTCGGCCACTTCGCCACCGCGTCGATGGCCGCCGGGTTCGCGCTCCTGCCGATCACGACCCTCCGGCCCGCCCGCGAGGTCATCGCCGCCATCGTCGCCTTGGGCCTGGCGTTCGTCGTCTACGCCGCGGTCTCCACCCCGCTGACGACCGAGACCCTGCCCGGCATCGTCACGATGCTCGCGGTCACCGTCGTCCCGCCGTCCGTGGCACTGTTCGTGGTGCACCGCTTCCGGCAGCTCGTGCAGCGCGAACTCGACCGGGTGCTCGTGCAGAGCAACGTCGGCGCCCCGCAGTTCGCCGTCGGGATGCTCGCCTCCGACGAACTCGCCCGCCTGGACCTGGCCGCCGAGAAGCTCCTCGACGCCGTCGCGAACGGTTCCGACCCGCTGCCGTTGTCCGACGCGTCCGCCTCGGTCGCCGCGTCCCTGGCCACCGAACTGCGCCTGCACCTCATCGAGGGCCGCCGCGAGACCTGGCTCTACCACGCGATCACGGAGTCCGACAACCTCGGTCGCTCCGTCGCGGTCACCGACCCGAGCGCCCTCGCCGGACACCTGACGCCCGCCCAGCGCGACGGTCTGCTGCAGGCGCTGTGGCAGATGGTCGGCGACGGCCGCACCCAGCAGCCCGGCGTGCCCGTCGTCTCGGTCACCCTCGGCCCCGTCGGCAGCGACGGCCACCCCGTCACCGACGACACCATGGACGTGCCCGTCGTCATCGAGTCGCGCGGGGTCCCCCGCCGTCGCCTCGGCCCGGCCGCATGGACCGCCCTGCAGCGCATCGGCCCGTACACCGACAGCGTCCGCGAGGGCGTCCTGCACGTCACGGCGCACTGCGTCGTCAACCGGCACCCGCAGATGTGACGCACCACGAGCCTCCCGTCAGCGACGCCCCGACGGACGCGAGTGCCGCTACCGGACAACATGGCCAGCCTCCCCGAACCGGACCGACGATCCTCCTAGGATCAGCAGGCCCGGGACGGACCCACCAGAAAGGACCCTCGCGCATGGCGACTCCAGCAGAACCGATCAGACTCGCACTCGTCGACGACCACCGGATGCTGCTCAGCGCCCTGACCGAGTGGATCCGAAACGCCGCGGACGACATCGCGATGGTCACCGCGGTCACCACCTGGCCGGAGCTGCTCACCAGCCCGGCCTTCCCCGTCGACGTCGTGCTGCTCGACCTGGACCTCAAGGACTCGATCCCGGTGTCGCTGAAGATCTCGACGCTGAAGACCGCCGGCGTGAAGACCGTCGTGATGAGCACCTACTCCGAGCCGAACGTGGTCCGCGAGGCCCTGGGCGCCGGCGCGCTCGGCTACCTCGTCAAGAGCGAGGACGCGGCCATGATCGTCGAGGCGATCCGCGCGGCGCAGCGCGGCGAGCAGTACGTGTCCGCCGAACTCGACCTGGCCATCAACAGCGGGGACGTCGGCGGGGTGCCGAAGCTCAGCGCGCAGGAGCGTCGCGTGATGGCGCTGTACGGCGGTGGCGAGCCCGTGAAGAGCGTCGCCTACCAGCTCGGCATCTCCGAGGAGACCGCGAAGAGCTACCTCAAGCGCATCCGCGAGAAGTACCGGGTCGCCGGGTTCGACGTCGGCACGAAGGTGGCGCTGCGGAAGCGTGCGATCACCGACGGGATCATCGTCCAGGACGGTTCCCCGCACGGGTTGTAGGGGGCCGGGCTGGCTGGCCGGGCTGGCTGGCCGCCCGTCTCGAGGTCGCACAACACGCCGCTCAGGTCTGACCTGGGCGGCGTGTTCTGCGACCTGGGCGTGACGCCGACGGCACGTCGTGCGACCTCGGGGATGCTCCGACGGTGCGGTCAGCGTGCGACGGGCGCGACGGCCAGCCGGGAGGCCCGGGGCCGCGTCCGCAGGCGGGCGTCAGTGCGAGGACACCGACTCGCGGATCGGGCCGGTGCTGGCCCCCGCGGTCCGGACCGCCGCTGCGCGTCGGTTCGTGCGGTTCTCCACCGCGTAGCTGATCACCGCGACGACGACACCGAGCATCGCCAGGCCGATGCCGAGCCAGCCCGGGGCGACGAACCCGAACCCGGCCGCGATGACCGCGCCACCGAGGGCCGCGCCCAACGAGTTGCCGAGGTTGAACGCCGAGTGGTTCAGCGCCGCCGCGATCGTCCGGGCGTCACCGGCGACGTCCATCAGGCGGGACTGCACGGCCGGCGGGATCGCGGACGAGGTGGCACCGAGCAGGAACGCGCCGATGAACAGCCCGGCGACCCACTGCGCCGTGAGGACGGTCACGAGCAGTGCCCCGACCAGCGCGAAGAGCCCGACGAAGATGGTGGCCTTGACGCTGCGGTCGGCCAGGAACCCGCCGAGCAGTCCGCCGACGACCATGCCGAGCCCGACCACGACGAGCACCAGCGGCACGGCCGACTCCGACAGCCCGGTGACGTTCTGCACGAGCGGCGAGATGTACGAGTAGACGGCGAAGAACCCGCCGAATCCGACTGCGCCCAGGCTCATCACGATCCAGACCTGCGGCACCCGGAAGGCGCGGAGCTCTCGGCCGATGGTCGCGTGCACGTCACGTCCGCTGCGCGGCACGAAGAGCGAGACGGCGAAGAAGGTCAGGACGAACAGCGCGGCGACGACCCCGTAGGCGATCCGCCAGCTTGCGACCTGCCCGATCCAGGTGACCGCCGGCACACCGACGACGTTCGCGACGGACAGACCGAGGAGCACGAGGGCGATGCCCTTGCCGCGCTTGCCCGGCCCCATGATGTCGCCGGCGACGATGGAGGCGATGCCGAAGTAGGCACCGTGCGGCAGGCCGGCGACGAAGCGGGCGACGAGCACCAGGCCGAACGAGGGCAGCACCGCGCTGGCGACCGTGGCGACCGCGAACCCGACGAGCAGCACCAGGAGCAGGCCCTTGCGCGGGAACTTCGCCGACATCGCGGCGATCGTCGGAGCACCGACGACGACACCGAGGGCGTAGGCACTGACGAGCCAGCCGGCGTGGGCGACCCCGCCGTCGGGGTCCGCGGCGTACTGGCCGGGCAGCAGGGCCTCGGCGATGTTCGGCAGCAGTCCCATCGCGACGAACTCGGTGGTGCCGATGGCGAAGCCACCCAGCGCGAGGGCGAGGATGGCGAGCGTTCGGCGGGCCGGCGTGAGCTGGGACATGGGACCTGTTCTCGTGCCGGAGCACGGTGGGACGGGCGGAGTGGGTGCCAGCACGGTGTCGGCGGGCACGGGCAGGACGGGTGCCGGATCAGTGTAGACCGCTCCAACGCGGCGGTGGAAGGGCCGGGCCGAATCGATTCGACCTGGCGCCGAGCGCACCGCGGACACAACGACGAACACGGCCGTACCGACCGGGATTCCCGATCGGTACGGCCGCGTCCACGGGATGCGGGCCGTCGGCCGCACACCGCTCAGGCTGCGCGCTGCTCCGTCGTCCGCTGCGGGCGCCGAACCGACGTACCGGACGTGGTCCGCGCCTCCGGCAGTTCGTCGCGGTGCACCCATCCGGTGCCGCACTCCGCGCAGCTGGCCCAGGCGTGCTGGCCGTCGTCGGAGACGTCGATCACGGCCGAGGGGAGGTCACAGTCCGGGCACCATCCGTCGTGCATCATGAGCGGGCTCCTTCCGTCGTGGGTGCCGGTGCTCGTGCACCGGCTGATGGACCCAGCACACACCCGACCGCCGACATCGTCGGAACGTCGGCGGCGTGTCGGATGAGTGCACATCCGGCGCACGGCGGGCCGTTCCTCACCGTCACGGATCGGTCCTCGGGGCACGATGTCGTCACGGCTGCGTTACGTTCAGGGGAACACGCCGCTTTCCATGGGGGAACACAACGGTGACTGCATCAACAGACCTGTCGGCATCCGCATCGCTCGACCGCACGGACGGCTCCGCCGCTGAAGTGCAATGGTGAACCGGCGTCGAGCGGCGTGGGTGGCGCTGTTCCCGTCACTCATCGGGTCCCTGACCGGCTGCACCGCACGATTGCAGCCCGCCCCGGAGGACTCCGTGGGCTCCTGGCAGATACAGGCCGAGAACGGGTCATCGTCAGCGCGCTTCACCATCGCAGCGGACCACACGTACACCGCAGAAGACCTGCCGCGAGCACTCGCCTGTCGGCTCGAGATCGCCGCCGGAAGCCCTCCCGGCTGCGGAGACGGCAGCCCTTCGGTGAGTTTCGCCGGAACATGGCGGCTGGCGGACGGGAACCCACGCGAACTCTGGCTGGAGTACGACGACTTCCTCGTGCGCAGGGCGATCCGCGACGGCGACGAACTCGGCTTCTCCGTGCGATCAGTGGAGGCGCCACGACCCGACTACGTGTTCCGCCGGACGTGAGGCTGGCGAGGACAGCCCAGCGTCGCGTGTGACCGAGGAGTTCACGTGGAAGGAAGGAAACAGTGGAATGGGGATCCGGATGCGACCGATGGCGATCGTCGCCATCGCTGCGATCTCGGTGTTGCTCGCTGCCTGCACTTCGGGAACCGCTGATCAGAGGGACGGAGGAAGCAACCTCCGCGATCAGTACATCGGGACCTGGACGAGGAGCGCTGATGGCGGCTCGTCGTCGTTGGTCTTGTCTCCCGACGGGACGTTCGAGGCACTTGACTTCCCGGCCGTGCTCGTGTGCGGCCGGTCGACTGGAGGACGAGAGATCGACGCGTGCCGCTCGGACCCCGACACGGTCTCTGCCGCCGGGACGTGGTCGATACCGGACGAAGAGCAGGGCACCGTGTGGCTCGACAGCGACGGCCTCAGTTTCAGCACGGCATACCGCAATGCAGACAGCTTCTTCGGCAAGTCCTTCTCCCTCGGCTTCTACACGGGGTCCATCGACAAGCCGAAGCCCGACTACCTCTTCGCCAAGACACAGCCGCTCGATGCGCCCCGCCCGGACGACGTCTTCACACGCGATCCGTCGGGAAGTCGCTGACCGGTCGTCGTTCAGTCCCCGAGCGCCGCTTCGAGCCGCTCGAGCTTGCCGTCGAGCTCCCCCGTGTGCCCGGGCCGGATGTCGGCCTTGAGCACGAGCGAGACCCGGGTACCGAACGGTGCGACGGCCTCGGTCGCGGCCTTGACCACGGCGAAGACCTCGTCCCACTCCCCCTCGAGCTCGGTGAACATCGACGAGGTGCGGTTCGGCAGGCCGGACTCGCGGACGACCCGCACGGCTGCGGCGACGGCGTCGTGGACGGAGCCGTCCTCGGTTGCGGCGGGGCCGCCGGACGGGGCGATGGAGAAGGCGACGATCATGCCTCCATCCTGCCCCGCTGCGCGCCTGCGCGCGACGACCTCATCCCGCGACGGCCTCAGCGCGCGACGACCTCATCGTGCGACGGGGTCCGCGTGCGTCGGGTCGTCGGCCGGACGGGAGGCCCGTGGTGCGATCCCCTGTCGCCAGATCCGGACGAGCACCACGACCGCCCACACCAGCACCGCGACCTCGAGGGCGTTCCGCACCGACAGGACGACGAGGATCCACGGCTGCACGGCGAGCACCTGGTCGTAGTAGCCCGGGTACACGAGCTGCGTGAGGAACGCCATCGGCAGCATCGCGGCCGCGACGGGCAGGAACCGCCAGGCGCTCCCCCGTCCGGCGACGAGCCCCCAGACGACCGGCACGGCGAACCACCCGATGTACTGCGGCGACCCGACCTTGTTCGTCGCGATGAGGGCGGCGACGAACAGCAGCGCCAGCACCGGGGCGACCTGGGTGCGGCGGGCCCCGGTCCGGACGGCGAGCAGGGCGAGGACGACGCCGACGACCACGACGGCCGCCATCAGCGGGGTGGACAGTGCGGCGGCGACGGTGGTGCCGGCACCGGACACCTCGAAGGTCAGGATCTCGTGGTCGTAGAAGACCGCCGCGCCGGGGACGTGGGCGGCGGCGGCCCAGAGGAACGGCGTGGCGAGGGGTGACTCGATCTGCAGCCCGCGGCCGGTCTGTTCGCCGATGAACGAGAGCAGGTGGGCGGCGCCGCCGAAGAGCACGTCGACCAGGACGACGAGCGCGGTGACGGTGAGGGCCCCGGCGACGACCTCGCCGCGTCGCCCGCGACGGAGGACGAACAGCACGCCGACCAGGGCGGCCGGCCAGACCTTGACCCAGGCGGCGACGGTGAACACGGCCGCGGCGATGCCCGGTCGTGCGGCGACGAAGGCCAACCCGACCAGGGCCACGGCGGTGGCGACGGTGTCGATCCGGCCGAGGCCGATCGGACCGAGGGCCAGCAGGAACACCAGCCACCACCAGACGACCCGGACGCCGAACGCCCGGAAGCGCCAGAGCACCGCGGCCGCGACGGCGTTCAGCAGCACCATGAGCAGCAGCCACCCGGTACCGATCGACGCGGTGCCGCCGAGGGCCGCGGCCGCCATCGGGACGATCGCCAGGATCGGGTAGACCCAGGGCGAGTCGATGCCGACCCAGAAGTGCGACGACTGCCCGGACTCGATCCACCGCCGGTAGGTGATGGTGACGTCACCGATCGGCTGGTTCGGCACGACGAGCGTCAGGTACCAGAGCACCAGGTGCACCGCGACGAACACCACCCCGAAGACGACGATCTCGGGCCACGGGTTCCTGCGCACCGGACGAGCGTACCGACCGGTCGCCGATCCTCAGCCGTTCCCGAGAGTGACGTGTCACCGTCTCCGGGTGACCTCCGCACCGAACCCGCAGAAGACACCCGACGCTCCGGCCCCTCGTCCTCGGCGTCGTCTCGTCATCGTGCTCGTCGTCCTCGTCGTGGTGGCGGTGGTCGCCGTCGTCGCCGTCGCGATCGGCACCCGCGCCTACACGTCGAGCGAGAACGCCAAGGCCTCGGCCACGCCGACGGTCGCCGCCAGCCGCGCCCCGTCGACGCTCGACGCGGCGGACCTCTCCGGCCCGTGGACGGTCGGCACGGGTTCCGAGGCCGGCTACCGCGTGCACGAGGTCCTCAACGGCTCGGACGTCACCGTCACCGGCCGCACGTCGGAGGTCACCGGGTCGGCGACCGTCGACGGCACGACGATCAGCGCGGCGACGATCACGGTGCAGGTCGGGGACATCGCGACGGACTCGGCGCAGCGCGACTCGTACTTCCGTGACTCGGCGCTCGACACGCAAGCGTTCCCCACGGCGACGTTCACGCTCACCCAGCCGGTCTCCGACGCCGTCCCGACGGGCAGCGGCACGACGACGGTGCAGGCGACCGGGACCCTCGAACTGCACGGCGTCACGAAGCCGGTCACCGCGACGCTGCAGGTCGGGCTGAACGGGGACGGCGTCGACGTCTCCGGCACGGTCCCGATCACGTTCTCGGACTACTCGGTGCAGGCGCCGAACCTCGGCTTCGTCAAGGTCGACGACGCCGGGTCGGTCGAGTTCCTGGTGCACGCCACGCCGTCGTCCTGACCGGCGTCCGGGCGGGTCGCGGCACGACCGACTGACGGACGGGAGGCTCCCCAACGGCCCGCCCCGCGCCTCCCGTCAGCACGCCGACAGGCCAGCAGGCAGACGCCCGCTGGCGTCAGTCCGCGTCCGCGTCACCCCGCACCGCGAGGTCCCGCACCATCCCGGGCAGCTGCTCGATGAGCGTCGTCATCGGGAACGGCCCGCCCCGCGAGGCCCGACGGGCCGCGACCCCGTGCACGACCGCCGCGGCCGCTGCCAGGTGGGCCAGTTCCTCCGGTCCGACCTCGGACGTGCCGGCGCGCGCGGCGACGAGTGCGCCGAGGACTCCACCGAGGACGTCCCCCGCACCCGCTGCCGCGAGCCACGGCGTCGCCGAGGACGCGACCAACCGCACCCCGCCGTCGGGCGTGACGACGTGCGTGTCGGCGCCCTTGAGGAGCACGACGCTCCCGGTCCGTTCGGCGGCGCGGAGTGCCGAGCCGCGCGGGTCGCCCTCGACCTCGTCGCGGGACACGCCGAGCAGCGACGCCAGCTCGCCGGCGTGTGGCGTGAGCACCGCGAGCGGCCCGAGGTCGACGAGCGGGATCGCCCCCGCGTCGACCACGACCGGCACCCCGTCGTCGGACGCGTGTGTGAAACCGGCGCGCGTCGTCTCGTCGAGCGCGTCGAGGGAGTCCGCCGAGATCCCCGAGCCGACCAGCCACGCCTGGACACGGCCGACGCCGGCGACGATCTCCGGCCGTCGGGCGAGCACGAAGTCCGTGGCACGGCCGGGCCCGACGTAGCGGACCATGCCGAGCCCGGTGTGGACGGCGGCGTCGACGCCCATCACCGCGGCGCCCGGGTACTGCGCGGACCCGGTGGCGACGCCGAGGACCCCGCGTCGGTACTTCGAGGTGTCGCCGGTCGGGACGGTGATCCAGCGGGCGGCGTCGGCGGGTCGGACGGAGACGAAGTCGTTCATCGTGCCCACGGTACGGTGACGGGCATGAGCCTGTCCCTGCCTGGTCGTGTCGTCGTCTTCGACTACGGCGAGGTGATCAGCCGGACCCCGCACGCCGCCCGTGCCGCACTGCTCGAGGCGACCGGGCTCGACGCCGACACGCTGTTCCCGGTGTACCAGGAGCTCCGGCACGACCTGGACCGCGGCGACTTGACGGTGCTCGCGTACTGGCGCGCGATCGCCGAACGCACCGGGCAGTCCTGGTCGGTGACCGAGATCCACCGACTGTGGGCGCTCGACTTCACCGGCTGGTTCGAGGTCGACCCGGAGGTCCTGGCCCTGGTCGAGGAGCTGCACGACAACGGCACCCGGGTGGCGCTGCTCTCGAACGCGGGCTTCGACTTCGGCGACCCGTACCGTCGCTCCCCGATGGGCTCGCTGTTCGAGACGGTCGTGGTGAGCGCGGAGGAGCACGTCCTCAAGCCCGACGCGGCGATCTACCACGAGACCTGCGCGCGCCTCGGCATCGAGCCGGGCGCGATGGTGTTCGTCGACAACCGGGCCGAGAACGCGGCCGGTGCCGATGCGGTCGGTGCCATCGGCGTGCACTTCACGTCGGCCGCGGCGCTGCGTCGGTCGCTCGAGGAGCTCGCAGCGGCCGTCTGACGGCTGTCGGACCGCCGTCTGACGGGAGGCACGGGTCGGCTCCTGACGTCCTCTCGCTTCCTCCGAGGGAGCGCCCGGTACGATCGAGGCATTGTGGACGACCCTCCTAGTGCTGACCATCACATGCCCGCCGCTCACACAGTGAGCTGCCCGACTCCGAGGTGCGCCTCGTGAGCCCCGTCGACATCGTCATGCTGATCGGCGGCATCCTGCTGACGCTCGGCACCGGCGTCTTCGTGGCGTCCGAGTTCGCGCTCGTCAACCTCGACCGCGCCGACGTCGAAGCCCGCCGTGACCGCGGCGAGACCGGCCTCGGCCCGGTCATCGGTGCGCTCAAGGTCACCTCGACGCACCTCTCCAGCGCCCAGCTCGGCATCACGCTGACGACGCTGCTCACCGGCTACCTGCTCGAACCGTCGATCGCGAAGCTGCTCGAAGCGCCGTTCCTCGCGATGAACCTCGCCGAGGGCGTCGTCGAGACCGTCGGCTCGATCGTGGCGCTCGTCATCGCGACCCTGCTGTCGATGATCCTCGGTGAACTCGTGCCGAAGAACTTCGCGCTGGCGCTGCCGCTGCAGACCGCCCGTCTGGTCGTGCCGCTGCAGGTCGGCTTCACGACGGTGTTCAAGCCCGCCGTCGCCCTGCTCAACGGCACCGCGAACGCCATCCTCCGCGGGATCGGCATCGAGCCGCAGGAAGAGCTCTCGGGTGCCCGCAGCGCCGAGGAGCTCACCTCGCTGCTCCGCCGGTCCGCCTCCGAGGGCTCACTCGAACAGGACACCGCCACGCTGCTCCAGCGCACGCTGTCCTTCTCCGAGCTCAGTGCCAGCGACGTGATGACCCCCCGCCCGCGTCTGTCGACCATCCGCGTGTCCGACAGCGCCGAGGCGGTCATCGCCCTGGCCCGCAAGACCGGCTTCAGCCGCTTCCCCGTCATCGAGGAGGACGCGGACGACGTCGTCGGACTCGTGCACGTCAAGCAGGCCGTCTCGGTGCCGCGCGAGAAGCGTGCCGAGGTGCCGGTCGGCGCCCTGATGACCGACGCCGAGCGTGTGCCGGAGACCATGCCCGGCGACACCCTGCTCACCGAGGTCCGCGGCCGTGGCTACCAGATGGTCATCGTCGTCGACGAGTACGGCGGGACCGCCGGCGTCGTGACGCTCGAGGACCTGGTCGAGGAGATCGTCGGCGAGGTGTCCGACGAGCACGACCGGGCACGCATCGACGTCGTCCGGAGCCGCGGTTGGCTGACCTTCCCGGGGCTGCTGCGCCCCGACGAGCTCGAGGACCGCGCGAGCGTCACCGTGCCCGAGGACGGCCCCTACGAGACCGTCGGCGGGTTCCTCATGCAGGAGCTCGGCCGCCTGCCCCAGGTCGGTGACGAGGTCGCGATCGACTCCGGCGTCTTCCGCATCGAGCGGCTGGACGGCCGACGCATCGACCGGATCCGGTACACGCCGAACCCGGTCGGCGAGGACACCCTCGGCAGCAGTGCCGGCGCCGACCGACGCACCGCCGCGCGCACCACCACGACGGACCAGGAGGCCACCCGATGAGTTCCGACTGGTGGGGCATCTTCTGGCTCTTCGTGCTGCTCGGCGGCAACGCCTTCTTCGTCGCGGCGGAGTTCGCGGTCATCTCGGCCCGCCGCTCGCAGATCGAACCGCGTGCCGAGCAGGGCTCCCGGGCCGCGCAGATGACCCTGTGGGCGATGGAGCACGCCACCCGGATGCTCGCGACCACGCAGCTCGGCATCACCGTCTGCTCGCTGCTCATCCTCAACGTCTCCGAGCCGGCGATCCACCACCTGCTCGAGGTCCCGCTGCACCTGACCGGCTGGAGCGCCGAGGTGATCGGCATCGTGGCGTTCGTCTTCACGCTGCTGCTCGTGTCGTTCCTGCACGTCGTGTTCGGCGAGATGGTGCCGAAGAACATCTCGTTCTCGATGCCGGACCGGGCGGCGCTGCTGCTCGTGCCGACGCTCTGGTACATCGGTCACGGCCTGCACTGGGTCGTCGTCGGGCTCAACGAGGTCGCGAACGGCGTGCTGCGCCTGTTCAAGGTCGAGCCGAAGGACGAGGCCGTCAGCGCCTACACCGTGGAAGAGGTGCAGACGATCGTCGAGCAGTCCCGACGCGAGGGCACCCTGGCCGACGACTCCGGCACGCTCCGGATGGCGTTCGAGTTCACCGAGAAGAAGGTCAAGGACGTCGCCGTGCCGATGTCCGGACTCGTCACCCTGCACGAGGACGCCACGCCCGCCGACGTCGAGCGTGCCGTCGCCCAGCGCGGCTTCTCGCGCTACGTCCTGGTCGACGACGCGGGTGACCCGACCGGGTACGTGCACGTCAAGGACGTCATCGACCTGCGTCCGGACGAGTTCGACGACCCGGTACCGCCGAAGCGCATCCGCCAGCTCATCTCGCTCTACACGGAGATGGACCTGGAGGACGCCCTCGCCACCATGCGCGGGGCGGGACGCCACGTGGCGCGGGCCTTCGACGCGGACGGTCGGACGACGGGCGTGCTGTTCCTCGAGGACATCCTCGAGGAGCTCATCGGCACCGTCGAGGACTCGACCCGACGCCGGTAGACGCACCAGGACGACGGACGGGAGGCTCCCCACCAGCTGGTGGGGAGCCTCCCGTCTGTCCGTGGTCGGCTACGAGCTACCAGCTACCAGCTGACGGGGAGGGGCTTGCCCTCCTCGTAGCCGGCGGCGGACTGGATGCCGACCAGGGCACGGTCCGCGAACTCGGTCAGCGACTGCGCGCCCGCGTACGTGGCGGAGCTGCGGAGACCCGTCGTGATCATGTCGAGCAGGTCCTCGACGCTCGGGCGCCCCGGGTCCAGGTAGATCGTCGACGACGAGATCCCCTCGGCGAAGAGCGCCTTGCGGGCCCGCTCGTACGGGTCGAGCCGCTCGAAGCGCTCCCGCACCGCCTTGGCGGACGCCATCCCCCAGCTCTCCTTGTACGCCCGTCCGGTGTCGTCACGGCGGAGCACGCCCGGCGCCTCGAGCGTGCCGGCGAACCACGAGCCGATCATCACGGCCGACGCACCCGCGGCCAGCGCCAGAGCGACGTCACGCGGGTAGCGGACCCCGCCGTCGGCCCACACGTGCGCACCGAGCGAGCGGGCCGCGGCGGCGGTCTCGAGCACGGCGGAGAACTGCGGACGCCCGACGGCGGTCATCATGCGGGTGGTGCACATCGCGCCCGGCCCGACACCGACCTTGATGATCGACGCGCCCGCGGCGACCAGGTGGGCGACGGCGTCGGCGGTGACGACGTTGCCGGCGACGAGCGGGATGCCGAGGTCGAGGGCGGACACCGCACGGAGCGCGCGGATCATGCCCTCCTGGTGGCCGTGCGCGGTGTCGAGGACCAGGACGTCGACGCCCGCGTCGGCGAGGGCCGCGGCCTTCGCGGCGACGTCGCCGTTGATGCCGACGGCCGCGGCGACCCGCAGGCGGCCGGAGGCGTCGACGGCCGGACGGTAGATGTCGGACCGGATGGCGCTCGTCGGGCTGACGGTGCCGACGACCTTGCCGTGCCGCATCACCGGCGCGAAGTCGACCCCGGCCGCGGTGAGCACGTCGTACACGTGGCGGGAGGACCCGGCGTCCTCGGCGTCGATCGCGGTCGTCGCGCCGTGCAGCAGGTCGCCGAGGACCGCGTCGGCACCGGCGGTGGCGAGCCGGGTCGCGGGCACGCAGCCGAGGTACTCCCCCGTCTCGTCGCGCACCACCACACCGCGACCCTCGACGGGCAGCAGCTGCTCGAGCGCCTCGGCGACGGTGGCGTCGGCACCCAGGTCGATCGCGGAGTCGAAGTCGACCGGCTGCGCCTTCACCCAGCGGATCGCGGCGTCGAGGTCCTGCAGGTGCATGTCCTGCGGCAGCACGCCGAGCCCGCCACGACGGGCGAGGGTCGCCGCGAGCCGCGGACCCGTCACCGAGTTCATGTTGGCGCTGACGATCGGGATCGTCGCACCGGTGCCGTCGTTCGTGGACAGGTCCACGTCGAAACGGCTCGTCACGCTCGACCGGCTGGGGATGAGGAAGACGTCGGAGTAGGTCAGGTCGTGGGTCGGCCGCGTCTCGTAGAACCTCATGACGGCCACTGTACGGCGGCGCGCGGAGGGCCGCCGGGGAGCGGCACCGAGACCCGCCCGGGAGGCCCGACTCACCCGCCGTCTCCCACCTCACGGCCACGGAGGAGCGGCTAGGGTTGACGGCGTGCGGGACAGGGTTGCCCTGCACGACACACACGAGCATCAATCGACGGAGAGTGGGCGATCGGCTGTGTCGAGCCATCTGACCGGAACTGACGAGACCGCGGGCGAATTCGGCGCGAACGAGTGGCTGGTGGACGAGCTCTACGAGCAGTTCCTCGCCGACAAGAGCAGCGTCGACGAGTCCTGGTGGCCGGTCCTCGAGAGCTACCACCGGGCCCAACCCACCAGTGCGCAACAGCCCAGCAGTATGGAGCAGCCGAGCAGCACGGACGCCGCCCCGTCCGCCGCGGCCGACTCCGCAACCGCCGCTCCCGCCCAGGCCGCCGCTGCCCAGGCCGCCCCCGCCGAGCAGCCCGCCGCCGTCGCCGGTCCGTCCTCCACGCAGCAGCCCGCCACCGGAGAGACGAAGACGCCGCTCCAGGCCCGCACCACCTCGCGGCAGCCGTCGCCGCAGCCGATCCCGGCCGAGGCGAACGACTCCGCCGACGAGCACGAAGAGACCCACGAGGACGTCGCCACCCCGCTCCGTGGCATGGCGAAGACCCTGGCGTCGAACATGGACGCGTCGCTCACCGTCCCGACCGCCACCAGCGTCCGGACGATCCCGGCGAAGCTGATGATCGACAACCGGATCGTCATCAACAACCACCTGCGCCGGGCCCGCGGCGGCAAGATCTCCTTCACCCACCTGATCGGCTGGGCCATGGTCCAGACGCTCAAGGACTTCCCCAGCCAGAACGTCTCCTACGAGGAGCGCGACGGCAAGCCGTTCCTGGTCACCCCCGCGCACGTCAACCTCGGCATCGCGATCGACGTCCCGAAGAAGGACGGCACGCGTTCCCTGCTGGTCCCGAGCATCAAGCGCGCCGAGACCCTGACGTTCGGGCAGTTCCTCTCCGTGTACGAGGACGTCGTCAAGCGCGCGCGGGACAACAAGCTGACCCCGTCGGACTTCCAGGGCACGACGATCTCCCTCACGAACCCGGGCGGCATCGGCACCGTGCACTCGGTCCCGCGCCTGACCCGGGGCCAGGGCTGCATCATCGGCGCCGGTGCGCTCGAGTACCCGGCGCAGTTCCAGGGTTCGGCGCCGAAGACCCTCGTCGAGCTCGGCGTCGGCAAGACCATCACGCTGACGAGCACCTACGACCACCGCGTCATCCAGGGCGCCGGATCGGGCGAGTTCCTCAAGCAGGTGCACGAGCGGCTCATCGGGCAGCACGGCTTCTACGACGACATCTTCGCGGCACTCCGGATCCCGTACAAGCCGATCCAGTGGGCGAACGACATCAACGTCGACCTGGCCCACCGGGTGAACAAGACCGCACGCGTGCAGGAGCTCATCAACAGCTACCGCGTCCGCGGGCACCTGATGGCCGACATCGACCCGCTCGAGTACCGGCAGCGCACGCACCCCGACCTCGAGATCGAGCGCCACGGGCTGACGTTCTGGGACCTCGACCGGGAGTTCGTGACCGGTGGCCTCGCCGGCACCACGACCGCACCGCTCCGTGACGTGCTCGGCATCCTCCGGGACGCCTACTGCCGGACGGTCGGCATCGAGTACATGCACATCCAGGACCCGGAGCAGCGTCGTTGGGTGCAGGAGCACATCGAGGTCCCCTACTCGAAGCCGTCGAAGGACGAGCAGCTGCGGGTCCTCGGCAAGCTCAACGAGGCCGAGGCGTTCGAGACCTTCCTGCAGACCAAGTACGTCGGACAGAAGCGCTTCTCGCTCGAGGGCGGCGAGTCGACCATCGCGTTCCTCGACACCCTGATCCAGCACGCCTCGGTCGCCGGCCTCGACGAGGTCGCGATCGGCATGGCGCACCGCGGTCGCCTCAACGTCCTGACGAACATCGCCGGCAAGACCTACGGGCAGATCTTCCGGGAGTTCGAGGGCACCCAGCTCCCCGGCACGGTGTCCGGGCAGGGCTCCGGCGACGTCAAGTACCACGTCGGCACCGAGGGCGTGTTCCGCGCCTCGGACGGCTCCCGCATCCCGGTGACGATCGCGGCGAACCCGTCGCACCTCGAAGCCGTCGACGGCGTGCTCGAGGGCATCGTCCGTGCCAAGCAGGACCGGAAGCCCGCCGGCACGTTCGGCACGCTGCCGGTGCTCGTGCACGGTGACGCCGCGATGGCCGGCCAGGGCGTGGTCGTCGAGACCCTGCAGATGTCGCAGCTGCGTGGCTACCGCACCGGTGGCACCGTGCACCTGGTCATCAACAACCAGGTCGGCTTCACCACCCCGCCGGAGTCCGCGCGCACGTCGGTCTACTCGACCGACGTCGCCAAGACGATCCAGGCGCCGGTCTTCCACGTGAACGGCGACGACCCGGAGGCCGTGGCGCGCGTCGCCGACCTGGCGTTCGCGTACCGCGAGGAGTTCCACCGCGACGTCGTCATCGACCTGGTCTGCTACCGCCGACGCGGCCACAACGAGGGCGACGACCCCTCGATGACCCAGCCGCTGATGTACAACCTCATCGAGGCGAAGCGTTCCGTCCGCACCCTGTACACCGAGGCCCTCGTCGGCCGTGGTGACATCACGCAGCAGGAGTACGACGACGCACACCGCGACTTCCAGGACCGCCTGGAGCGCGCGTTCGCCGAGACGCACGAGGCGCAGACCGGCACCATGGCGACCGTCGCCGTGGACGACTCCGGCGCGGTGAACGGGCTCGAGCGCCCGACCGCCCAGCGCGACGACTCCGAGATCGAGGTGCACGACACCGCGATCTCGCAGGAGCTCGTCGAACTCATCGGCGACGCGCACGGCAACCCGCCGTCGGGCTTCTCGATCCACCCGAAGCTGCAGCAGCTCCTGACCAAGCGCCGCGAGATGACCCGCGCCGGTGGGGTCGACTGGGCGATGGCCGAGCTGATGGCGATCGGTTCCGTCCTGGTCGAGGGCAAGCCCGTCCGGCTCGCCGGCCAGGACGCCCGACGTGGCACGTTCGTGCAGCGCCAGGCGGTGTTCCACGACCGGACGAACGGCCAGGAGTGGCTGCCGCTCGCGAACCTCACCGAGGACCAGGCCCGCTTCTTCATCTACGACTCGCTGCTCAGCGAGTACGCGGCGATGGCGTTCGAGTACGGCTACTCGGTCGAACGTCCCGAGGCGCTCGTGCTCTGGGAAGCGCAGTTCGGTGACTTCGCCAACGGCGCCCAGACCGTGATCGACGAGTTCATCTCGTCCGCCGAGCAGAAGTGGGGCCAGCGCTCCGGCCTGGTGCTCCTGCTGCCGCACGGGTACGAGGGTCAGGGACCGGACCACTCCTCCGGCCGCATCGAGCGGTACCTGCAGCTCTGCGCGCAGGACAACATGGTGGTGGCACGGCCGTCGACCCCGGCGTCCTACTTCCACCTGCTCCGTCGGCAGGCGTGGGCGAAGCCGCAGAAGCCGCTCGTCGTGTTCTCCCCGAAGGCGATGCTCCGCCTGCGGCAGGCGACGAGTGCGGTCGACGACTTCACGACCGGCACCTTCGAAGAGGTCCTGGACGACGACCGTCTGGCAGCCAAGGGCGTCGACCGGGGTTCGGTGCGTCGCGTCGTCCTGCACTCGGGCAAGATCCACCACGACCTGCGGACCGAGGCGGAGAAGCGCGGCGTCGACGACGTCGCACTCGTCCGGCTCGAGCAGCTCGCGCCGCTGCCGCTCGACCGGATCCTCGAGGTCCTGGCGAGCTACCCGGAGGCCGAGGTCGTCTTCGCGCAGGAGGAACCCGAGAACCAGGGTGCCTGGCCGTTCGTCTGCATGAACCTCTCGCCGCACCTGGACGGCCGCCCGCTGTCCGTCGCGTCCCGCTCGGCGAGCGCGGCCCCGGCGACCGGTTCCTCGAAGCGCAGTGCGCAGGAGGCCGCCGACGTCATCGACCGGGCATTGAGCGCTTGAGCGCGTCGGTGTAGCCGACCAGGAAGCGCCTCGTGCAGAAGTCCGCTGGACTCCCGCACGAGGCGCTCCGACGTTCGCGAGGAATGCAACAGCGTTCGCGAGGAACGTACAGATCAGACCAACCTGGTGTACCGGACGCCCGCCTCGTGGTATCCGCGACGCTGGTAGAAGCGGTGCGCGTTGTCCGTCGCCGCAGCACTGACGGCGGACAGCCGTCGGGCGCCCTGCTCGGCCGCCCACGTCTCGAAGGTGCCGAGCAGCGCGGAACCGGTGCCGCTCCTCCTGGCCGTCGGGTCGACGACGAGCAGCAGCAGCTGCGCGGTCGGTTCGTCGCTGGCGTAGGTCCACGTGACCTGCGCGCCGGCGACGGCGATCGGTCGGCCGTCATCACCGCGGACCACCCAGGTGCGGTGGCCGGCCTCGGCGGTGAGCCGGTCGAGTCGGGCCTGCATCGCGGCGGGTTCGACCTGGTGGCCGAGGAGGCGCACCAGGTCGGTCACCGCGGCGACGTCGGGTTCGGTCCAGGTGCTGATCGGCTCGGCGTCGGTCATGTCCGCACCCTACCCGTTCGCGGGGCCGTGGCCGCCGGTGTGACGGGCCGGCCGGGCCGCGGTCAGTGGGTCGACTGCACCGCGCGCAGTCGGGCGAGGACCTCGTCGCGGAGCTGCTCCGGCGCGGTCTCGCGGCAGGCACGCTTGACGGTCTCCATCAGGACGACACCGACGCGGTGTTCGGTGAGGCAGTCCTCGCAGCCGTCCATGTGCTCGCGGATGTCCGCGGCGTCCTCGTGTCGGAGCTCGTCGTGCAGGAACTCCTCGAGTTCCGCCTTCGCCTTCGAGCAGTCGCACCCGCTCATCGTGCGTCCTTCCGCGTCGTGCGGGTGCCGGCCGTCGTGGCCGCCCGCGTGCCTGCACCTCGGCCTCGTCCGCGCATCGTCGCCGTCGACGCTGCGTCCGGGACGATGCCGGTCTCTCGTGCGTGTTCCGCCAGGAGCCCCCGCAAGAGCCGGCGTCCACGGTGGAGGCGGCTCATGACCGTCCCCACGGGGGTCTTCATGATGTCGGCGATCTCCTGGTACGAGAACCCTTCGACATCGGCGAAGTAGACGGCCATCCGGAAGTCCTCCGGGATGGCCTGCAGCGCGTCCTTCACGGCGGAGGACGGCAGGTGGTCGATGGCGTCGGCCTCGGCGGAGCGCGCCGAGATCGACTGCGTGACGCTCTCCGCGCCGCCCAGCTGCCAGTCCTCGAGCTCGTCGATGGTGCCCTGGTACGGGTTGCGCTGGTTCTTGCGGTACGTGTTGATGAACGTGTTCGTGAGGATCCGGTAGAGCCACGCCTTGAGGTTCGTGCCCTGGCGGAACTGCCGGAAGGCGGCGAACGCCTTCACGAAGGTCTCCTGCACCAGGTCAGAGGCGTCGGCCGGGTTCCGGGTCATCCGCATCGCGGCGCCGTACAGCTGGTCCATGAACGGCAGTGCCTGGTCCTCGAACAGCCGTCGCAGCTCGTGCTCGGACACGGTCTTCGCGTCGACGGGCTCCGGTCCGGCGTCGGCGTCGAGTCCGGCGAGGTCCTCGTCCTCGACGGCGTCGAGCTGGTCCTCGGTCTCGTCGACCAGGTCGTCCGGTGCGTGCTGCGGTTCGTCGGTCGTCATCGCCCGCCAGTCTAGGCGGACGGTGGTGTCCGGGCCCTGTGGCTCGGCGAGCGTCGTGACGGCCCGAGGCAGCAGTGCTGTGTCGGCCGTTCGTGACGGTGCGAGTGCGATCACCGTGCTCCTCCCGATGGGTTCAGTAGTGTTGTGAACCGATGGCAGCCACGACGCATTCCCACCCCTGGACCGCACCGGTCGCGCGCGGCCCGCTGGCCGGCGACGTCGCCCTGCCGGGCTCGAAGTCGCTGACGAACCGGGAGCTGGTGCTCGCCGCCCTGGCCGACGGTCCGTCGACGATCCACCTGCCGCTGCACTCCCGCGACTCCGCGCTGATGACGGCCGCGCTCCGGCAGCTCGGCGTCGGCATCGACGAGGTCGAGCCGGCCGCCGGGGACCCGGCGAACCCGTACGGACCGGACCTGCGGGTGACGCCCGGTCCGATGCACGGCGACGTCCGCGTGGACTGCGGGCTCGCAGGCACCGTGATGCGCTTCCTGCCGCCGCTCGCCGCCCTGGCCGAGGGACCGGTCACGATCGACGGCGACCCCTACGCACGGAAGCGCCCGATGGCCGCGATCGTCCAGGCACTCGTCGACCTGGGCGTGCAGGTCACCGACGACGGCGGCGGCGCGATGCCCTTCAGCTTCGTCGGGACCGGCTCGGTCCGCGGCGGCACGCTCGACATCGACGCCTCGGCGTCCTCCCAGTTCGTCTCCGGCCTGCTGCTCTCCGCACCGCGCTTCACCGAGGGGCTGCACCTCCGGCACACCGGTGAGCGACTGCCGAGCCTGCCGCACATCGCGATGACGGTGGAGGTCCTGCGTGCCCGGGGCGTGCAGGTCGACGAACCCGCGGTCGGCGAATGGGTCGTGCACCCGGGGCCGATCCGAGCGCGCGACGTGACGATCGAACCGGACCTCTCGAACGCGGCCCCGTTCGCGGTCGCCGCCCTCGTCGCCGGCGGGACGGTGCGGATCCGGACCTGGCCGACCGAGACGACGCAGGTCGGTGCCGACCTCGAGTCGCTCCTGCCGCTGTGGGGCGCGACCGTGACACGCGACGGTGACGACCTGGTGTTCGACGGCGGCGTCGGGATCCGGGGTGGAGCCTCCGTCCCGGGGGTGGACCTGGACCTGACACGCGGCGGCGAACTCGCCCCCGCGCTCGTCGCGCTCGCGGCCCTGGCCGACGGCCCGAGCGAGGTCTCCGGCATCGGGCACCTGCGCGGCCACGAGACGGACCGGCTGGCCGCGCTGGCGGCGGACGTCAACGGTCTGGGAGGCGCGGTGACGGAACGTCCCGAGGGCTTGCGGATCGACCCAGCGCGGCTCCACGGCGGCGACTGGGCCGCCTACGAGGACCACCGGATGGCCACCGCCGGGGCCGTCATCGGCCTGGTGACCGAGGGCGTGGCCGTCGACGACATCGGCTCGACCGCGAAGACGCTGCCGCAGTTCCCCGAGCTGTGGGCCGACCTGCTCGCGACGAGCACGGACGCCGACACCACCGAGGGGGACCCGGCATGAGCTGGTGGGACGACACCGACGGCGGCGACGAGGACGAGCCGTACGGCCAGTACGACGAGTCCAGCGTCCGCGTGCGCCCGAACCCGAAGGGCAACCGGCCGCGCACCAAGACCCGCCCCACGTACGACGAGGCCCCGACCGGCTGGGTGACGAACGTTGACCGCGGTCGGTTCGGCGTCCTCGTGACGGACGAGGACGGCGAGCACGTCGTCACCGCCACGAAGGCACGGGAACTCGGCCGGAAGTCCGTCGTGACCGGGGACCACGTGTCGCTCGCCGGTGACGTCTCGGGCGACGAGGGCTCGCTGGCCCGCATCGTCCGGGTGGCCGAGCGCACCTCGTTGCTCCGACGCAGTGCCGACGACTCGGACGAGGTCGAGCGCGTCATCGTCGCCAACGCCGACCAGATGCTCATCGTGGTGGCCGCGGCCGACCCGGAGCCCCGGACGCGTCTGATCGACCGGTACCTGGTGGCGGCGTTCGACGCGGGCCTCGACCCGATCCTCTGCATCACGAAGACCGACCTCGCCGACCCGACACCGTTCCTGGCGCACTTCGCCTGCCTGGACCTGCGCATCGTGACGAGCCGCTCGGACGACGTCCCGTTCGCGGCCCTGCACGACCTGCTGGACGACAAGGTCACCGTGACGGTCGGGCACTCCGGCGTCGGCAAGTCGACGCTCGTGAACGCCCTGACCGGGTCGACGCGGGCGATCGGCGTCGTGAACTCGGTGACCGGGCGCGGGCGGCACACGTCGTCGTCCTCGATCGCGCTGCGCGTGCGGGACGGCGGCTGGATCATCGACACCCCGGGCGTCCGGTCGTTCGGGCTGGGGCACGTGCAGCCGGAGAACGTGTTCCGGGCGTTCGCCTCGCACGCGGTCACCGTGCAGGACTCCCCCGACGGCATCCCCCTCGACCAGGCGCACGACTGGGAGATCGTCGACCGGGTGCAGAACGGTGAGCTCGGGGCGACGGGTGTGGAGCGGCTGGACTCGTTCCGGGCACTGCTCACGGGCATGGGCGCCGAGGACCCCGGGACGGCGTAGCGCCGCCAGGCAACTCGACTTCGGTCTCGGGCGGGCGTACGCTGTCCCCTCGTGTCCGAAGTTGCAAAGTACAACTACGCGCCGAGCGCGTCGTCCTCCTCCACCCCCGGCCCGACCGCCGTCCACGGCCACGCCGCCCAGCGCCCGCCGCACCGCGCCCCCGGCGTGCTGCGCCCGCAGGGACTCGCCGGGGTGCTCCGCTCGTTCGGCTCGCACATCCTGGTGCCGCTCTTCCTGGCGGTCGGCATGACGCTGGCCTACCTCGGCGCCTTCCACGCCCCGACCCCGCACGACCTGCCCGTCGGCATCGTCGGCACGACCCCGGCCACCCAGGTGTTCGCGCAGACCGTGACCGACCAGTCCGACGGCGCCCTCGTCGCCCACGTCGTGAGCAGCACGGAGGCCGCCGAGCAGCAGGTCCGCGACCGTGACCTGGCTGCCGTGTACGCCCCGAGCGACTCGGCCGCGACGCTCTACGTCTCGACGGCCGCCAGCGAGACCACCGCCTCGGCCGCGCAGAAGGTGTTCGTGCCGATCGCCTTCGAGCAGCACCTGCCGTTCCACGTCGTCGACGTCGTCCCCACCGGTGACCAGGACACCACCGGCCAGGGCCTGTTCTTCCTGCTGGTCGGCCTGAGCGTCGGCGGGTACTCGTCCGCGATCGCCGTCGCCGCGTTCGCCACGCGCCTCCGTCCGGTGTGGACCGCCGTCGTCGGGCTCGTCACCGCGGGCGTCGTCGCGGGCATCGGCATCGTCGTCGCCGGACCGGTGTACGGCGTGCTGACCACCCACCAGTGGCACGTCTTCCTGTTCGCCTGGCTCTACGACGCGGTCATCATCGCGCTCGGTGTCGGGCTGCACCCGCTCATCGGCCGGTGGACCACCCCGGTGCTGACGATGCTGTTCGTGATGCTCAACTTCACGTCCTCGGGCGGCATCTTCCAGCCGGCGTTCCAGCCCGGGTTCTTCGCCGGCCTCAACACGTTCTGGAGCGGCGCCGCCTGGCTGCAGGCCGCGCAGGACCTGCAGTACTTCCCGGGCGCCTCGCTGGGCCGGAGCGGTCTGGTGCTGGCACTCTGGCTGGTCGCCGCGCTGCTGCTCTGCGTCGTCGTGCACGGACTCGTCGCCCGCCGGACCCGGATCGCCCGCGAGCGCGCCGTCACGCTGCTCGAGGAGGAAGAGGTCGTGGCGGCCTGAGGTCCGCAGTCGGACAGCCGCCACCCCGCGCCAGCACCCGCGCCCCCGGTACGCTGGCCCCCGTGGACCTCAGCGCCGACCTGGACTTCGCCCGTTCCCTCGCCGACACCGCCGACGCGATCAGCCTCGACCGGTTCCGCGCCGCCGACCTGCACGTGTCGCAGAAGGCCGACCACACCGCGGTCACCGACGCCGACCAGGCCGTCGAGCGGGCGCTGCGGGAGCGGCTGACGGCGGAACGCCCGGACGACGCGTTCCTCGGCGAGGAGACCACCGCTGACTCCGGCGCCGACGCGCTGAGCGAGGGGCACCGCCAGTGGGTCGTCGACCCGATCGACGGCACCGCGAACTACCTGCGAGGCGTCCCGGTGTGGGCGACCCTCATCGCACTGGCGGTCGACGGCCGTCCGGTCCTCGGCGTGGTGAGCGCCCCGGCGCTCGGCAAGCGCTGGTGGGCAGCCACCGGCCTCGGCGCGCACTCGCTCGAGGGGCCGCTGCACGTGTCGGGCGTCAGCACGCTCGAGGACGCCAGCCTCAGCTACAACTCGCTGCAGCAGTGGGACGACGACGACCGCCTGGACACCCTGGTCGCGCTGTCCCGGACGGTGTGGCGCACGCGCGCCTACGGCGACATGTGGTCGTACATGATGGTGGCCGAGGGGGTCCTCGACGTCGCCGGCGAGCCGGACCTCAAGCCGTGGGACATCGCCGCACTGGTGCCGATCGTCGAGGAAGCCGGCGGACGCTTCACCTCGCTCGACGGCG